>DATEKY010000398.1:0-27396 GCA_035277225.1 Xanthobacteraceae bacterium | reverse complement strand
CGGATCGTGTTTTCCGAAGGACACGCTCGCGCTGATGAAGACCGCGCAGGACAACGCCGCGCCGCTGCGCATCGTCGAGACGGTCGTGGCGGTCAACGACGCGCGCAAGCGCGGGATGGTGCGCAAGGTCTCGTCCGCGCTGGGCGGCAATCTGCGCGGCAAGACCATCGCGGTGCTCGGCCTCACCTTCAAGCCGAACACCGACGACATGCGCGAGGCGCCCTCGCTCGCGATCGTGACCGCACTGCAGGACGCCGGCGCCAGGGTGCGCGCCTACGATCCTGCCGGAATGGAGCAGGCGAAGAAGGTGCTGGAGAACGTCGAGTATTCCGACGGTCCCTATGCCTGCGCCGAAGGCGCGCACGCGCTGGTCATCGTGACGGAGTGGGAGCAGTTCCGCGCCCTCGATCTCGACCGGCTGAAGCGCGAGATGGCGTCGCCGGTGATCGTCGATCTGCGCAACGTCTACCGGCCGGACGAGATGGCGCGGCACGATTTCGCCTACGAGAGCATCGGCCGCGCCAAGCGATCGTAGGCTCGCGCGCGGCGTAACGGCACTTCTCCAAAGAAAACGGGCGGGACTTTCGTCCCGCCCGGCAATCGCACTGTTGATGCAGCGGTCAGCGGAACGGAACCGCGCCGCCGTTCGGGTTGATGCCGATGTTCCCGACGATCGTGTTGGTGTTCGAGGACGAGATCGTCCCCGTCCCGCCAGCCGCGAGCGCCGTCCCGTTGTCGTTGAACGCGTTGTTCGAGATACGGATGCTGCTGCCGCTGGCCTGGGCATTCGCACCGGTCGTATTCTTGGCGAATACGTTCTTGTCGGCGTTGATGAAGCCGCCGCCGGTGGTGATCAGCGCCGATCCGGTGACGTTGGTGATCGCCGAATTGGCGATGGTAGCGACCGTGCTGCCGCTCGCGACCTCGAGCCCGTTGCCGGTGACGGCGTCGATCTTCACATTGTCGAGAATGGCATTGATGCCGCCGGCGCCGGTGAACAGGCGGACCGCAGTGCCGGTCTGGGTGATGTAGGCGTTGTGGATGTAGAGGTTGCCGCTGGCGCTCTTGTTGACGTCGACGCCGATCCCGGTCGTGCCCTGGATCCTGACGTTCTCGAGCGTCAGGTGCAGGCCGCCGAGGAAGCGAATGCCGGTCGAGCCGTTGCCGGCACCGTTGATGTTCAGGTTGCGCAGCACGATACGGTCGTTCACGCCGGCATTGATGATCACGCCGTTGACCAGCGAGGACAGGATGCCGCCGGTGACGCCGGCGCAATCGATGGTGATCGACTTGACGATGGTGACCTGGCCGAAGCCACCCGGATCGAGGCAATCGATTTCGCCGTTCGCCGCGGTCTTCGAGATCGCGCCCGCGAATGTCTTGCATGGCGCCGTGCGGCTGCACGGGTTGGCATCATCGCCCACGCCGGAAACCCAGGTGCGCGTGGCTTGTGCATTGGCCGGCGCGGCGCAGGCTGCGGCCGCAGCAATCGAGCCCAATATCAACAACGTCAGTTTACGCATTTGGCTGTCCTCCTTCGACAAGAGATTCACCGCGAGGTGATCTCACGCGCGAAGGGAAATGCGCTCGAAATGTCGAGCAGTCCCAGCCATTTCGCCCCGCGCCTGTGCACAGAGGGGTGCACCAACGCTGACCCACCGTCAACCAGTTTGCGCGGCGTTCTGCGGGAATTTTCGAAGTATTTGCCGAGTTCCATCCTTTGATTCAATTCTAGGTATTTTTATCGCGTCGTAAATCGAATGGCGAGCGACAAGAAAAAGCCGGACGGGACTTTCATCCCGCCCGGCGACTTCTGCAAAGTTGCGTGGTCTACTTGAACGGGACCGCGCCGCCGCCCGGGTTCGGGCCAACCGTACCGACGACCGTGTTGGTGTTCGAAGACGAGATGTTCCCGCTGGTGACCGCGAACGCAACGCCATTGTCGTTGAACGCGTTGTTCGAGATGCGGATGCTGCTGCCGGCCGCCTGGGCGTTCGCGCCGGTCGCGTTCTTGGCGAAAATGTTCTTGTCGGCGTTGATGAAGCCGCCGCCGCTGGTGATCAGCGCCGATCCGGTGACGTTGGTGATCGCCGAATTGGCGATGGTGGCGACCGTGCTGCCGCTCGCGACCTCGAGCCCGTTGCCGGTGACGGCGTCGATCTTCACGTCGTTGAGAATGGCATTGATGCCGCCGGCGCCGGTGAACAGGCGGACCGCAGTGCCGGTCTGCGTTATGTAGGCGTTGTGCATGTAGAGGTTGCCGCTGGCGGTCTTATTGACGTCAACGCCGATGCCGGTGGTGCCCTGGATCCGGACGTTCTCGAGCGTCAGATGCAGGCCGCCGAGGAAGCGCACGCCGGTCGAACCGTTGCCGACGCCCTGGATGTTCAGGTTGCGCAGCACGATGCGGTCGTTGACGCCGGCGTTGACGATCACGCCGTTGACCAGCGAGGACAGGATGCCGCCGGTGACGCCGCCGCAGTCGATCGTGATCGACTTGGTGATGGTGACCTGGCCGAAACCGCCCGGATCGAGGCAATCGATCTCGCCGTTCGCCGCGGTCTTCGAGATTGCGCCCGGGAAGGTCTTGCAGGGCGCGGTGCGGCTGCACGGATTGACATCATCGCCCACGCCGGAAACCCAGGTGCGCGTGGCTTGTGCATGGGCCGGCGCGGCAAAAGCGGCGACGGCAACAATCGAGCCGAACATCAGCGACGTCAGTTTACGCATTTTCTAGTCCTCCTTCGACGAGAGATTCAACGCAGGATGGTTGCTATCCGTCGCGGGACGCGAAATGCGCAGTTGTGGTAGGAATGCCCCTGTCATCTCGCCCCGGTGCGCCTCTGATGACCCTGTCCCAAACGTGACTTGGTCGCATCCAGTCGGCGCTGTCAGTTGGTCGCCTCAAGCGGCCAACTGGTTCACCAAATATGTGCGCCGAGCAAGAAACTTTTTTATCAATCTGATTTTGGTTGTGCGACACCGCGCGAGACTCTGGTTTCGCAATGGTTGCAATGTTTTAGACAGGCGCAATCCGCGAGATCGGCTCCGCGTGATGTGGTTGATATCACAGCACTCACAATTTATCGTTGCATATGACAGATGCCCGGGACCGGCGACTCGGCGAGCGACCGTGCCGTGGCGCCGTCCGGAACAGGGTGATTTCGTGCGGGCCGACATCACAACACCGCTTGTTCGGCCGGCGCCGCCACGGCAATCTGACAATGGCGGAGCGGGGCACCAACCGGTGATTGACGCCTGACGATCGGGGACACGTTTTGCGGAAGAGAGTAACGGGCGCGGCCGCACGGCTGGCCGGCGTCGCGGCGACCGGGCGGACCATCGTTCCCGACCGGCTTTACTGGCTCATCTTCGCGGTGCTCGTTGCCGGCGCGGTCGGCATGCGGGCGTTCTGGGTCTACACGCTGGAAATCCCCTTCGTTCAGCCGGACAGCCCGAGCTACCTCAGTCCGGTGATCCAGAACTGGCTGTTGCCGTTCTCGCAGTCGCGTACCGCCGGCCTGTCGATGTTCATTTCTGCCGGGCTGCTGATCTTCCACCATCCGGTCGGCATTTTGATCGTCAATGCCATCCTTGCGATCGGGAGCAGCGTCCTGCTCGCCCTCGCGATCAAGACGGTGCTGCGCCAGAACGTGCTGTCGCTCGTCGCACTGTTCGCGACCGCGTTCACGGCGAAAAACATCGCGCTCGAATTCTTCCTGATGTCGGAACATCCCGCCCGCGCGCTCTACGTCGCTTATGCGGCGCTCGTCCTGTGGACGCTGCAGAAGCCGGGCCGCTACGGGTTCGCCGTATTGCTCGGGCTTGCGGTGGCGCTGAACGTATTGGTGAAGCCGTCCGCCGCCGTGCTGATCGTCGCGACCGTCATGGCGTTCGTCGCGGTCGCATGGTTCGCATCGGGCGCACGGCCAAAGGTCGCCGCCACTGCGGCGGTCTTTCTGGTCGCGAGCATCGTCCCGCTGCTGGGCTACATGGCGGCGTTCAAGGCGCGTTACGGCACGTTCAGCATGACGCAGTACGAAGGCGTCAATCAGTTCTCCCACGTCGGGCATCTGATCCAGCTCGACGGTGGAAAGCATCCGCTCCTGAAGGAGCGGCTGAAGCCGCTGATCGAGCCTTACGCCGCGAACTACGCCGCCAAGGGCAACTATCAGCCGAACTGGCTGATCTACGGCTCGGTCACGGCCGAATTGAAGCGGGATTTCGCGGATCGAAGCCCGGCGCGCACGGTCCGCGAATACGTGCGCGAGCGCTACCCGTCCGAAGACCTGCGCTGGATGAACGAAGTCTACGGCGACATCGCCATGGAGGCGATGTTCGCGCATCCGATCCCGTATGCCGTCTACGCCGCCGAACGCGGTTACGCGCTCTGGCAACAAGGCTACGCATTCGTCTACTACCAGGTGATCCCGAACGTTCCGGCCTTCCAGCGCCACCGCGACGATCGCGAACTGCAGCGCAAGTGGCTCTACGAGATGTCGGGGGAGAAGGTGCCGCCGTGCGGCGCGGGCGCCGTCGTGCCGGCGCGCGCCTCGGGGGTGCCGGCGAACCTCTATCGCGGACCGATCGCGTCGTGCGACCGCTTGCCGTACGAGCAGCCGCTGGTCGCCCAGGTCGCCGGAAACGTGGACGTCCTCTACCTGCTGGTGACGGCCCCGCTCGCGGCGATCTTCCCGGCGCTGCCAAAAGCGGGGGCGATCGCGGCGATCGCCGGCGGATTGCTGCTGGTGCTGCTGGGCGGACGGCGCAACCGCAACATCTATGCGTACGGGCTGCTGCTCGCGCTCGCCCTGTTCGGCTATACCGCGCTGCACGGGCTCATCAACGTTGCCGACACGCGGCGCATGACCGTCAACGTGCAGGACTACGTGATCGTCGGCTCGTTCGTCTTCATTCTGTGCCTGGCTCTCGGGCTGCAGCGCCTGCTGCTGTTCGCCATCGCGTATTCACGGCGCAAACAGCACGAGCGGCCGCTCGCCGTGGCGGAACATCATTCTGCCAGCTGACGCCCGCCGGTTTCGAGCATCGCCTCCGCGTCGGCGATCAGGCCGACGACCGACAGACCGAGATCGATGCTGCCGCGATCGGTGTTTTTCGCGCGGATCCGTTCGGCGAACTCGATGACCGCGCGGCTCAGCGGGAGCTCGGAGCCGGCCGCGATGGCGGTGCCGACGCTCGTCGCGATGTCGGCGCCGGGCGCGAACCTCACGAGCTTGTCGTCGACGAAATCGCGAAACACCAGCGTGCAGGAATCGAACTGCGCCGCAAACCAGCGGTGACGCGCGTCGAGCGTGCTGACGGTGACGTTCGCCGGGGTCGACCCGACCGTCAGATCGAGCACAAGCCGCTCCGCCGCGACACCATCGATGACACGCACCTCGGCACGCCGTGCCCTCTCGACGCGCGCCGCGCCGGAAACGAGCGCGAGGCACATGGCAAGATCGTGCGGCGCCCAGTCCCACAGCACCGAGGCATCGCGGCGATAAGGACCGTGGTTGCCGGCGGACGATGTGATCGCGCGCACCGGCCCAAGCGAGGCCGCCTCGCGGCGCAATGCACGGAACGCCGGATGGAAGAGATGCGTGTGATCGACCAGGATGATTGCAGGCCGGGCGTCCAGCGCCGTGCGTATCCGCGCGGCGTCGCGCCGCGACATCACGACCGGCTTCTCGACCAGCACGGCCTTTTCGCGCTCGAGCGCGGCAATCAGGATTTCAGCGTGCGTATCCGGCGGGCTTGCGACGATGACGCCCTCGACATCCGTCGCGTCCGTCAGGTCGCGCCAGCCCGCGACGATGCGGCAGCCCGGCGGAGCGAGCCCGGCGGTCTCGGCATTGCGGCTGGCAACCGCCACAAGCTCAACGCCGTCGAGCGACGCGATGGTGCGGATGTAATTGCGGCCCCAGCGGCCGGCGCCCACCAGCGCGAGGCGGACGGCGGCCATCAGCCCTGGCCGGTGTAGACTTGATCCGTCCAGGTGAGGAAGCGCTTCAGTCCGTCGGGCAGCGTGACGCGCGGCTCGTATTTGAGCTGCAGACGGGCTTTGCGGATATCGGGGCAGCGCCGCATCGGTTCGTCGGCCGGATAGCTGTCGGGATATTCGATCACGGTATGCGGCACCGGGCGGCCGAGCACCTGCTCGATCGTCTTCACCAGATCCTGCATCGACACTTCCGGCGTCGGGTTGCCGATGTTGTAGACCTCGCCCGGCACGCCCTTCAGGATCGTGAGCAGGAAGCCGACCAGCGCATCCGCGATGTAACAGAACGTGCGGGTCTGGACGCCGGTGCCGTAAAGATTGAGCGGCTTGCCCGCCTTGATGCGGCTGGCGAAGTTCGGCAGCACCCGATAGTCGATCTCCTGCATGCCCGGGCCGTAGACGTTGAACGGCCGGATCGCGGTCGTGGCGGTCCCGAACTTCTCGTGAAACACGTAGCAAAGCGTCTCGCCGACGCGCTTGCTCTCGTCGTAGCAGGCGCGCGGGCCGCGGCACGACACGCTGCCGCGATAGCTTTCCTGCGTCGGCACGTGAACAGGGTCCGGGTCGCCGTAGATCTCGGACGACGAGAAGAACGTGAAGCGCGCGTGCTGCCTGGTCGCAAGCTCGAGCGCATTGCGCGTGCCGGTGATCGCGACCTCGAGCGTCTCGAGCGGATAGGCGCGATAGTAGAACGGGCTCGCGATGCCGGCGGCGTGGATCACGTAGTCCACGTGGCCGTCATATTCGATCGGCTTGGTGACGTCCTGCTTCACGAAGGTGAAGTTCGGCCGCTCCTGCACGTTGGCGCCTGCCTCGCCGGCGGTGAGCAAATTGTCCATCCCGACGAACGTGCAGGGCTTCTCAAGCACGTGCTCGTTCAGGTGGGCGAACACCTCGCTGAAGTGGCGTCCGAGAAATCCGCGCGCGCCGGTCATCAGCACGGTCTTGCCGGAAAAGCCCTGGGCCTCCTCGCCGAGCCCGCGCGCGACCTCGATGAGGTCGGAATCAAGAAAATGCTTCATCTAAACAACCTCGACCTTCGGAACGGGGACGATGAACCGCCCTCCCCGTTCGCGGAATGCGGCATTCTTTTCAATGATCGGCTTAGCGAAGTTCCAGGCGAGAATCACGAGATAATCCGGCTTGCGTTCGGCGATCGCCCCTGCGGACAACACCGGGATGTGCATGCCGGGCGTGAACAGTCCCTGCTTGAGCGGACTGTCGTCGACGATGAAGTCGACCAGCTGCGGCCCGATGCCGAAGTGATACATCAGCGTCGTCGCCTTGGCGGGCGCGCCGAAGCCGGCAATCGATTTGCCCTGCCGCTTGAGGTCCTGCAGCAGCGCGCCGAGTTCCTGCCCGAGCGCGTTGATGCGCGCCGCCAGCGCCTGATAGGTCGAAAGCTTCTCCAGCCCCGCCTTCTCTTCCAGCGCAAGCGCGTCGGCGACCGATGCACCCCGCTTGCGCGGGCCGCCGCGCAATTGCGCGATCCCGCGCAGGCTGCCGCCGTGGGTCGGCACGCGCACCGCCTCGATCAGCTCCATGCCGTGCCGCTCGAAGAACGTGATCAGCGGACGCACCGCGTGATAGGCGAGATGCTCGTGATAGATCGTGTCGAACAGGATGTCGCCGACCACATCGAGCAGGTACGACACTTCGAACACGAAGACGCCGTCGCCCGCGAGCAGGCTGCGCACGCCGTCGACCACGCCGCCGAGATCGTCGACATGCGCGAAAACATTGTTCGCGGTGATGACCGACGCCTTGCCGCGTTCGCGCGCGAGCCTATCGGCGAGCGCGGCGGTAAAGAACTCCGGCAGCGTCTCGATGCCGGCTTTGGTCGCGGCTTCGGCAAGGTTGCGCGCCGGATCGATGCCGAGCACGCGCGCGCCGTGGCGGCTCTCGAACGCGCGCAGAAGCGTGCCGTCGTTCGAGCCGATGTCCACCACCAGCGCGCCGCGCGGCAGGCCGGTCAGTTTCGCGACGAAATCCGAATACTCGTCGAAATGGCGCACGAAGCTCGGCGAGGTGCCCGAAACGTAGACGTAGTGCTCGAACAGGAGGCGCGGGTCGACGACATCGAGCAACTGGACGTGGGTGCAGTCCCGGCAGAAGAAAACATCGAGCGGGAAACGCTCCTGCGCCGCGGCCGTGTCGGCCGCGGAGACGAACGCGTTCGCGGGCGGCGTCGGCGCGAGCGAAAATGCCAGCGCGAGATTCGCGCTGCCGCACAGCCGGCAGGTGGTCCGGCGCCGGACGGCTCCGCTCATGATGCGCGCGACCTTTACGGGTTGATCGGCGGGATGCGGACGACGTCCGCCTCGTAGACCGCCTGCGCGCGCGAGTTGCGGCCGAAGGTCAGGAAGGTCGTGTCTTGCGTGAAGACCATCGCGTGATCGACCATCGGCGGCGTCCAGAACAGCTCTCCGACCTTCACGGTGACCTTCTCGGGATTTTCCTTGCTGCCGGTCGGCCGGTGGTAATAGTCGATCTCGCCGGAGAGCACGTAGCAATAGTGCCAGTCGGTGCGATGATAATGGTTCGCGCGCACCGTTCCCTTCTTCGAGGATATCAGCACGCAGCTTTCCATCGCGACGTCGACCAAAGGCTGGATTGCGCCGCGCTCGTCGACGAAGGGCTTTTCCAGCGGAACGATGATGGTCTTCGGCCAGCTCGCACGCTCTTCCGGAGTGGTAGGCTTGATGTTGATCGTCATCGTGTCCATTCGAATTCTCCTAGCCGAACAGGCGGCGGCGGAAGATCATCCCGATCACCGGAATGACGTGGCGCGCCCGGATTTTCTTGCCTTCGTCGTAGCTGCGGCCGTGATAGCTCACCGGCACCTCGTATATCACCTTCGCGCGGCGGACCGCACGGCACAAAATCTCGCCGTGCTGCTCCCAGCCGAACGAAACCAGTTCGTCGGGCGGGACCAGATCGCGCCGGTAGAGCAGATAGCAGGTGTAGATATCGGTGAAGGTGGTGTTGAACATGATATTGAAGATCAGCGTGATGAGCCGGTTCCCCACCTTGTGCGAGAAGTACTGCACGCGGGTGTATTTCGGTCCGGAGAAACGGCTCCCCATCACGATCTCGGCGCCGAACGCCTTCACCGGAAACATCAGCGCCTCGTAGTGCGAGGGCGAGTACTCGAGATCGGCGTCCTGGAACAGGATGTACTGGCCGGTCGCGGCACGCAGCCCGGCGAGCACCGCCGCGCCCTTGCCGCCGTTCTTCGGCTGCTTGACCAGCTTGTCGTAGAGCGCCGGGTTTTCTTCCAGCAGCGCGACGGTGCGATCCTTCGAGCCGTCGTCGATGACGATGACCTCGAACTCCACGCCTTCGACCGATTGCGCCCGCACCTCGCGCAGCAATTCGAGGATCGTCGCCTCTTCGTTGTAGGCAGGAATAATTATGCTGGTACGCAACATCGCGGCGGTGCCCCAAACAAGCTCAATGCGTCGAGGCGCCGAACGGGCGCTGCTCCTCGCCGGCGGCGAGCTGCCTCACCGACGTGGCGGCGCCGTAGAAATAGCTCAGCAACAGCATCACCAGCCCCACCAGCGTGACCGAGCCGAGCAGCAGGAGCTGGACCGCGGTCGCGGACAGCACGCCGAGGATCGGCGCGACGCCGAGCGCAGAATACGCCAGCACGAACGCCACCTGCAACGAGCCGAGATACCCCGGCGCCGACGGCAGCAGCGTGCTCAGCGCTGCCGCGCCGATGGTCAGGCAGGTGCCGACGACCGCGAGCTCGATGCTGAAGCCGCGCATGATGAGATGCACCGCAGTCCCCTCGAAGAACCAGACCACGGCGCTCAGCGCCAGCGCCTTGTAAAGCACCGGCCCGCGCACGACCATCAGGCCCTGCGCGAACTTGCCGATGCGCTTTTCCAACCAGGGAAACCGTTGAAGCGGCAGACGATGATGCCAGAAGATCATCGCGTACACCGCGGCCAGTCCGATCACCACGAGCGCGCAGCCCGCGATCGCGGCCCCGACCAACGCCATGTTGTTCCCGAACGAACCGATCGCGGTCAGTCCGATGCCGAGCAGAATGACGACGGACATTCCGTCCATCAGTCGTTCCACGATGATCGAACCGAGCGCCGCCGAGCGCGAGACGTCGAACCGCCGGCGCAGGAAGTCGGCGCGAAAGATCTCGCCGAGCCGCGCGGGCAGCACGTTGTTCACCGCGTAGCCGACGATCAGGGCCTGGCCGACCTGTACGAAGCTCAAGTGGTTGGTGCCGCTCAGCAGCATGCGCCAGCGCACCACCCTGAACGCGATGGCCACCCAATACGACGCGACCGCGAGCGCCATGAAACCCACGTTGGCGCGCGCGATCACCTGACGTCCCTGCTCGGTATCGATCTCGGAGAGCGCGAGCCAAAGCAGCAACGCCCCGAACCCGATGCCGATCGATGCCCTGATAAGAATTTTCATCGCGCACTATGCGGTATCGCTTGCGGGGTCCGGCGAACAGACACGTTAAAAGGATCGCGCTTTTCCCGACGTGTTGTGTGTCCTGCGTGCAACTTCGTTGGCCCTTCGCCGAACGGACCGGAACTCCGCTCCGGGCGCTGGGCCCAACAGGTTGAAAAACCAGTCATTTGCTGCCCGCCGGCCCGGACATCTACGACAACGTTTGATTGCCAACCAAGCCGGTTTTGGTCTAATTAACACCTGCCTGAGGCTACAGACAACGGAAAGCACGAACCGCATGTGCGGCATTGCAGGTTTGTTCCAGTCCCGCAATTCGTTGCCTCCCGCCTATATGAACCAGGTCGTGGAATCAATGCTTTCCACGATGCCGCATCGCGGCCCGGATGCGCAGGGCGTGTGGAGCGATCCATCCGGACGATGCGTGCTCGGGCATCTTCGTCTCAGCATCATCGACACATCGGATGCCGGCCGCCAGCCGATGGCGAGCGGCGACGGGCGCCGGCTCATCAGCTTCAACGGCGAGCTCTACAATTTCCAGGAACTGCGGCCGGCGCTCGCGGCCGCAGGCGTCGCATTGCGCGGGCGCACCGACACCGAAGTGCTGATCGAATCCCTCGGGCTCTGGGGCACCGACGCGCTGCCGAAATTCGACGGCATGTTTGCGTTCGCGATGTTCGATACGCTGAGCGGCGAATTGCTGCTCGCGCGCGATCCGTTCGGCGAGAAGCCGCTCTACTACATGCAGCTCAAGAACGGCGGCTTTGCGTTCGCCTCGGAGCTGCAGGCGCTCGAACGCGTGCCCGGCTTCGACGGCACCGTCAGCGTCGATGCGATGGCCGAGTTGCTGACGTTCCAGTACATCGGCGCGCCGCGTTCGATCTATCAGAACGTCAAGAAGCTTCCGCCCGCGCACTGGCTGCGCGTTTCCGCCGACGGACAGATCACGACCGGCCGCTATTTCGAATTCCGCCCCGGAACCTCGGCATCGTTCGACCGCTCGATCGGCGATCTCGCCGACGAGCTCGAAGACCTTCTGGCAAAAAGCCTGAAGCGCCGGCTGATCTCCGACGTTCCGCTCGGCGCGTTCCTGTCCGGCGGCGTCGACTCGTCCACCGTTTGCGGGCTGGTGCGGCGCAAGCTGGACCGGCCGCTGAAAAGCTTTTCGATCGGCTTCGAGGGCGCACCGGAAACCGAGCATCTGATCGCGCGCTCCTTCGCGCAGCATCTCGGCACGGATCATCACGAACAGATTCTGGCGCCGAATGCCTCCGATTTCCTGTTCGGCATGGGCGCACTGCTGGATGAGCCGAATGCCGACAGTTCCTGTCTTCCGACCTATCTGCTGTCGCGCTTCGCGCGCGAACAGGTGACGGTCGCAGTCTCCGGCGACGGCGGCGACGAGATGTTCGGCGGCTACGGACGCTACTTCCATACGCTGGAAGAGCGTGACCGGCATCGTGGCGGCGAGCTTCCGGGCTGGCGCCCGGGCGAAGCGTATTTCGGCTCGCGCATCCTCGTTGCCGCCGAGCCGCAGCTCACCGAGCTGTTCGGCTTCGTGCCGCGCGGTTTCGCCGACCATCTCGCGCACTTGCGCAACGAATTGAATGAAGCCGACGACCGGCTGCTGCTGCCGGCGATGCGCCGCAGCGACGTCGAGAATTACATGCCGGGTGCGGTGTTGCCGAAGGTCGACCGCATGAGCATGCGGCACTCGCTCGAAGTGCGCACGCCGTTTCTGAACGTCGAGGTCGCGCGCTTCGCCGAGCGGCTGCCCGAGTCCGTCCTGGTGCGCGAGGGTCGCGGCAAGCTCGTGCTGCGCGAAGTCGCCTATCGCCACCTGCCGCGCGACCTGGTCGATCTGCCCAAGCAGGGCTTCGGCATGCCGATGTCCGATTGGGGCCGCGCCAACCTGCTCGACATCGTCTCCCAACTGCTCGAGGGCGACGACAGCCGTCTGCGCGCCGCCATCGGCGAAGAAGGCGTCAATCGCTTCCTGACGCGGCAGCGCACGCCTGGCAATTTCGCGGCCTATCAGGTGTGGGCCGTCGCGGCGCTGGAATCCTGGCTGCGCCATCATCCGGCGACCGTTCCCCAACTCACCGAGGCGCGCAGGGGCCGCCAGCAGGCGCAGCAGGAGTCGCACCAGCTTCACGCCGTGCCGCTCGGAAAGGCCTTTTTCGCCGTCACGCGGCAGCGTGCCGATCGCCCGATCGAAGAGACCGCGCAGGCGCCGCTGCGCTCGGTTCCGCTCGAGGTCACGTTCCGCATCATCGACCTGCCCGAAAGACAGGGCAGCGCGGCGCAGCCTGAGAAACTCAAGCCGATGCGCCTGCCCGACTGGGGCATCGACCCGCTGCCGCATGAGGCGCAGCGGCTGCGCGGCGCGACGCTTTTCTTCGCCGACACCGACGCCGCGCTGCATCTCGATCACCTCGAATTGCGCAAGTTCATGAAGCTCGGCGCGCGCAGCGTGATCTTCCACGGCATCTATATCGGCGGCGAGCTGATCGAAATTCGCCTCAAGGAGATGAGCCGGCTCGATCGCGTGCGGGCCTTTCTGCGACTCTTCCCGCGACGGGCCGCGGCCGTCGGCAACAAGCTCTGGATGCGGCTGTTCCTCCGGTCGAAGCGATTCTCCAGGGACACCGACGGACGTCACGTGTCGGAACTGATCCGGGCGATCGATCCGGTACCCGAACGCGATCTGTCACCCACGTTCCTGGCATTCGAGGGCATGCGCCAGCTTCCCCCGGTGCACGTGTCGCACGCCGACATCGCGGCGAAAGGAAACGGCCGCTACTCGGTGTTCGAACAGATCTTCTTCTTTTCGCCGACCGGACCGGGCCGCGAGAAGAAGCCCTACTGGCTGCTGCGCAAGACGGCGGAAACGATCCCGCTGCTCGAGATGGTGCCGTATCGCTATCTCGAGGACGGCCTGCTCGGCAAAGCCGCCGCGAGCCCGTTCGCCGACCTCCTCGAACACGCGGACGCCGCTCCGATCACTCTCCAGCCAGGAGACACCGTTGCGGTCTGTACCCACGGCCTTCCGCCCGGCGGCGCGGAGCGGCAATGGGTTTATCTCGCCCAGGGCCTGAAGGATGCGGGATACAAGGTGGTGTTTCTCACCCTCGACGCGGTCAGGGGCGAGAACGCGCACTATCTTCCGATGGTGAGGGACTCGCAGCTCGATCTGGTCGAGGTCTCGGACACGACCCTCGCCGACCAGATCCGGCTTGCCATGAAGTATCCTGCGATCTTCGAGAAGCTGCGCTCGAGCGCGGTGCCCGGACGCACCAAGATCGTCAACCTGATTTGCGCGCTGGACGCGATCAAGCCGAAGGTGGTCTTCGCCCAGCTTGACGAGACGAACGTGCTGACCGGCTATGCCGCGCATCTCGCCGACGTGCCGAGAGTCGTCCTGTCGTTCCGCAACTACAATCCAAGCAAGCTGCCGTACCTCTACAAGGACTGGTATCTGGCGGCCTATCAGACGCTGTGCAAGTCGAACCGTACCGTGCTGACCGGCAATCACCGCGGCGCGAACGACGACTACGCGGAGTGGATGGGGGTCGCGCCCGAGCGCGTCGTGCACGTGGCGAATGCGATCGAGCCGCAGACTTTCGCGGTGCCGGACGACGCCCAGATCGAGCGCGCCCGCGCCGAGCTCGGAATCAGCGCCCGGACCCCGGTCATCGTCGGCGCGTTCCGTCTCGCGCCGGAGAAATCCCCTGCCACGTTCGTGGAAGTATGCGCGCGCGTCTCGGCGCGCATTCCGGAAGCGCGGATGTTCATTGCCGGCATCGGCGGGCTTCGCGGCGACATCGAGCAACTGATCGCAGAGCTCGGCGTGAAATCGCACGTCAAGCTGCTCGGCCGCCGTTCCGACGTGAACGTGCTGATGCGGCTCGCCAACGTGTTCCTGCTGACGTCCAACATCGAGGGCATGCCGAACGTCTTGTTGGAGGCGCAACTGGTCGGAACGCCGGTCGTGTCGACGCGCGCCGGAGGCGCACCCGACGTCGTGGTCGACGGCGAAACCGGAATCCTGTGCAACATCGGCGACGTCGAAGCGCTGTCGACGGCATGCATCGATTTGCTTCGCGTTCCGGCGCGCGCGCGGCGCATGGGCACTGCGGCCCGCAATCACGTGCTGTCGACGTTCTCGAAAGAGCGGATGGTGCAAGGTTATCTCGACGCCGTGCGCTCCAAGGAACCCAAGGAAAAAGACCCCGGGATCGCGCACAAGACGCCGCTGACGCTCGCGAGCTGACGCGAACGAAGTTTTCCGCGGCGCGTCACGCCCTCTTGCGTTCGAACAGCATTCGCCCGCTGAGGACGCGCAGATCCTGTTCGGGCCAATCCCGGTATCGGGAGCGCGATCCGCGCAGGCGCGGCAGAACATCGTCGAAATAATCCGGCCTGGCGCGGTCGTTGATCTCGAAATCGATCAGCTCGAACCCGTTCTGTTCAAAGATCGCCTGCACCTCCGACGCGCGCAGGCGGTTGCCGCACTCGCCGTGCCGGGCCGCAAACTCGCGGGCGAACTCATCGTCCGGCATGGTCAGGAACTCGAGCGGCCGCTTGAAGTCGCGGTGATCGCGGAAATCGATCTGATGCATGCTGCGGCCGCCGGGGCGCGTGACCCGCGCGAGCTCCTTTGCGACGTCCGGCATCGAATACACGTGTTCGAGCACCGCGTTGGAAATGACGAGATCGACGCTCCCGCTCGGGATGGCGGTCATCGCTTCGGCCGGCTGCTCGTAGGTTCCAATGGCGTCCTGGACATGGTCGCCTGCGGCGAGCACGCGGTCGATCGCCGGCAGGCTGCCGCCCCAGCGCTCCTTGAAGGCGCGATAGAATGCCGGATGGTAGTCGACGTTCCACTTGGTGAGGAAACGGTCGGCGACGGCTATCTGAGCGCCCATCGAGGCCATGACCAGCTGCGGCGCGAAATTGACCCCGGGACCCAGTTCCAGCATCCGCAACCCACGCAGATTGATGCCGGTCTGATCGAAGAGCTTCAGATAGTTTTGCGTGATCTGGACCCCATAGACCACGTCCTCTTCCACCAGCGTGCTGGAACGTGCCCCGTAGTTGCCGGGTATCTGCGGGCTCGCCGCGGAGACGTCCGCCGCGGCCGGCCCTGACGCGCTCGCCGCCGCCTGCAGCTGCAGCGGCGCCGTCCGCGAGAGGCGAATGACCGCTTCCGCCACGAAATAGAGAGCAAGCCAGAGCGTGAAGCTGATCAGCGATTCCACGGTTCGCTCGTAACCGATCAGGAACGACAAGACCGGCCACGGCAGAAGCCAGAGACTGAGAATGACTCCGCCCGCAAGCCAGTTCCGCCACAACAGCAGGAGCGAGCCGCACAGCGCGAGCACCACCGCCCACGGTGTCTTGTCGATCAGGATATTTTCGATCGTCGACGTCTCGCCGACCGGATTGTTGTAGCTGGAGGGCCCGCGCGGAAACAGTTGCTCGCGCGGGACCTTGGTCAGTCCGTTCGCTCCATTGTGCGTGACGTAGCGCTTCAGCCGCCAGACCATCAGCCGCGGCACGTCCATCCAGTTGGCGGCGAGCCACGCGATTGCGATCGAGCGCACCTCTTTCCAGCGTTCGAAATCGTTCGGAAGCTTCTCCAGCTCCGCCTGAATTTTCTGCAGGCCGAACTCGCGCAACACCTTGCCGTCGCCATAGGGCAGTTCGGTGTAGCGGCCGGGCCTGATCGGTTGTCCGCCGTATTCCCAGATGAACGTGTCGAACCCGCTCGTGCCGAACGGCACGAGCGCACCGTAGTGCGAATAGTTCCGCACCAGCCAGGGAGACCAGGTGAGCGCCACACCGAGCACGAAGCACGCGGCGGTCAGCATCCTGCGCCGGTTGCCGCGCGTCGCCCAGTCGAACCAGGGCGGGACCTTGCGGACCTCCAGACATTCCGCCACGCGGCCGATCATTCCGGCCCGCTTCGCCTTCCAATAAAACGGTATCGCGCCGAGGATGAGAAAGCCTGCCGCCACGACGACGGAAGGAAAGAATTGCGGCCGGTTCAGCGCCAGCAGGAGGCAGACGGCGCCGGCGAAAAAGCCGGCCAGCGGCGAATTGGTGCGGATCGTGCGCAGCCCGAGCGCAATCGACGCGAGCAGCAGCGCCTCGCTGACCGACTCGGTGCCGATCTTGAGGCTCCAGAAAATCGAAGGACGGCAGATCGCCACGACGAACAGCAGGGCAAGCCCGAGCCATCGGCGGCCGGTGAGTTTCGCCAGCTCGTAGCCGAGCGCCAGCGTTGCGATGAAGGTGGTCGACTGGACGATGAAACGGCAGACCCATTGGTATTGATCGCCGCCGAGCAGCATCGAGAGCGCGATGAAGCTCGGCGTTACCGGCGTCCAGAACGAATAGTAATGCTCGCTGTCGCCGAAAAACAGGTTCCGCGAAATCTGCTGGGCGATTCGCACATAGTCGCCGATGTCGGAGAACGGCTCCTCATGCGTTATGCTCCAGTAACGCAGGCGCAGGCCCCAGAAAATCAGCGCGAACAGGACGAGGACCGCCACGAGCGTCGTGTCACGCCAGATCGCGCGCGGGGGCGGCGGCGACGGCGGAGGATTCGACCCGGCTTTCATGATCTCCGAAGGATGCAGGCTGGTTGGTGCGGAACCCACTCTGTCGTCCCGGCGCGCGCGATGCAACCATGCATCCGCGACAGGCCCGCGGTAGGCAATCGCGGCGACCTTTGTTATGCTGAATCAGTCAATTTGCAACCGCCAGACAGACCGTTTCGGCACGAAAGATAGAGCGAGCCCCACATTGTCGACCACGATGAGCGACGCATTCGAGACCGGTCTCAGCGGCCGCGAATCGGAATTCGGCAAGACCTGGATGTCCTTTCTGGTCGGCCTGACGGTGCCGCAGATCTACCACGCCGAGCGCAGTCTCGCGGCCCGCCTGCACATCGACAGGCTCGATCGCAAGACCTTCCTCGATATTGGAACCGGCAGCGGATTGCTGAGCCTCGCTGCGCGCCGGCGCGGCGCAAAGGTCCTTTCCTTCGATTCCGATCCCCAGGCGGTCGCTTGCGCGCGCGAACTGCGCCGCCGCTATTTTCCCGACGATGCGGACTGGCATGTCGAAACCGGCTCGGTGCTCGACCAGGATTACCTCAAGAACCTCGGCACGTTCGACATCGTGTTTGCGGAGAACGTGCTCAACCATACTGGCGCGATGATGCAGGCGCTCGAGAACGTAAAGCCGCTGGTGGCGGTCGGCGGGCAGCTGCAGATTTCGATCTACAACGACTATCAGGAGATCAGCGAACGCTGGGACCGGCTGAAGCGGACCTACAGACAGCTGCCGCGTCCGGCCGGCTTCGTGTTCGGCCTCGGATTGATTGCACGATCCGAGGCAAGGCTGGCGATGGCCCACTGGCGGCAGGGCTCGCTACGCCACTGGCTCAAGAGCTGGGTCGCCTATCAAGACGGCAGTCCCGGCATCAGCCGATGGCACGACTGGAAGGGGTGGCTCGACGCGCATCCATACGAGCGGGCGTCGGTTGATGACATCGTCGAGCTTTACGGCAGGGACGGATTTCGCCTGATCTCGACCTCGCCGCCGCGAACGATTTTCGATTGCGCGAATTTTGTGTTCCATCGCGATCAACCAGGCGGCCTCGCCGCGGATCAGAACGGAAGGCGACGCGCACCGCGGCAATTGAATCCGGATGCGGTTTACCAGCGCGTCACGCCGCCCTGGACCTTGACTGAACGCGGCTGGTTCGGAACGGTCGTCGCCTCGGCGGATTTTGCGGCCGACACCGAGGTTTCGCTGTTCCGCGACGGCAAGCTCGCCGGACCGACGACGGTGGACGGAACGCGCGCGCTCGTCGCCATGCAGGACGAGAGCGAGGCGACCATCGCGCAGGCGGATTTCTACGTCTTCGCCGGGGAAACCCGACCGCTGTTTCCTCCCTTCCGCCACGAGCGCGGACAGATGTGGTCGACCGTTCTGGCCGACCTGTCGCACATCGCCGACGACCTGGCGCACAGCACCCGCTCCCCCGTCCTGCTGTTCGAGAACGGCCAGCAACTTCGCAAACCTCACACTCCGCACAACGAGATCGATCATCGCGGCGGGGGAAATTTTTCGCATTGGGAGAGCACGATCTATTTTTCCAGCAGCGACGGAAGCGATCCGAACACCAATGGCTACAGCTATTCCATCCTGATCGGCGGCGCGCGCAAGAAGAACGGGCCGAAAAAATCCGAGAGAGACGCCAATGGCGAGTTTGTCGTGACGCCCGAAATGATCTCGGCCGGAATTTCGGTTCTCGAGGACTGGGAGAGAGAGCAAGGCCAGGGGCCGCCGTCGGGCGCGGCGAAAATCAAGGTTGTTTCGGCTCTGTACAAGGCGATGAGGATGCAGAGTTGATCGCGCCGTGCCCATGAAGCAGATGTAGAGTCGAGCGGAGTCGCGGCGGATGTTTGCAAAGTATCGGCTGAATCGGCCCTACACGCCGAACGGTGGGCACGCCTTTGTCAGCCCGATTCCGGCGGCGATCGAGCAGTTGCGGATCAAGGCGCCCGACCAATGGCGGCTGATCATCACCGAGAACGAAAAGCTGCTCGGCCCAAGCGATTCGCAGCATCAGCATATTCGCGATTTCGGCGCGGGCGCGTTTTCGATCTGGAACGGCCACGTCTATTTTTCCGCATCAGACGGATCGGACTGCAACACAAACGGCCGGGAATACGAGCTTCTCGCGCTGGATCTCGGGCTGGACAGCGGTCTCTATCAGGACATCGTCAAGCGCATCATCGCAGACGACCGCGAGCTGCTGCGGCTGATCGTGCAGAGCACCGACCTCAACAACAACTTTTTCACAAATGCATTCCACTATTTCAACCAGGCGACGGCGTTTCTCGGGAAGAACGGCATCGCGTTTCCGCAGTCCGTTCTCGAACTCGGATCGGGCGCCAAGCCCTACGTCGCGCTGCGCTGGCTGCTCGAAGGCGTCACGCGGTTCGTCGCGAACGATCTCGGCGCGGTCGACGGCCACTACATGAAGACGTTCGGCCAGGATCTGCACCGCTATCTCGAGACCGTGAATCCGGACTTCGGCGGACGGCTTGACGGCCTGCTCGCCGGCGCGCCGAAATTCGGGCTCAACGGGCTCGAAGTGTGGGACCGGATCGCCTTCGAGAACATTCCGATTCCCGGCAATGCCTTCGACCTGATCACGTCGGTGTCCGTGCTCGAGCACGTGATGCAGCCGGACGCCGTGGTGCGGCGCATGGCCGAACTCCTCAAGGACGGCGGTCACGCCTTCCACAGCGTCGACCTGCGCGATCATCAGAGCTTCTGGGATCCGCTGCACTTCCTCACCATGTCGCCCGCCGACTATGCCAGGATCAACACCGAGAACCGGCTGCGGTTGTCCGACTGGCTGGCGTTGTTCGACCGGCACGGTTTCGAACTGATCGACCAGCGATATGCCACGCTTGCCGCCGACGAGATCGCGCGCGGCGTTCCGATCGCGGAAGCAGGCAACAGATATTACCAGACCTACGACGACATCGTGCCGTGGGTAAACGAGGCGATGCGCGCACAGTTCGCGCCGCCCTACAGCTCGAGGGATCTGCGCGACCTGTCGGTCACCAGCATTTTGGTGCTGTACCGCAAACGCGGATAGTTTGGGCCGCCGCCCTCACCTGTCGCCCAGCGTCTCTTCGATCAGCTTGACCCACTCCGTCATGAAGCGGTCGTGATTGAAGACGTCCATCGCGGTTTCGCGCGCCGCAATCGACATTCTCTCGCGCATTCCCGGATCGCGGCAGACAGTCTTGCAGAACTCCGCCAGTTCCCCGACCGAGGATGAATAGAAGCCGTTGACGCCATTGCGGATGAAGCGCGCGACGTCGTGATTGTCGAGACTGACCGGGATGGCGCCGCACAGCATCGCCTCGGTGCGCGAGCGCGGCATCGGCGAGCGCAGCGTGGTGTTGAGATAGACCTTGTGCCGGCCGAGATGATCCAGCCAGTTGCGGAACGCGAAATCGGAAAATCGCGGGTCCGAGCGCGGCACCGGCGCGGTCGATAGATGCTTGTGGGAAGAGGTCGTCAGCCCGCCGGCTTCCAGAATGTCGAGCGCCTCGCGCAGCGCATGCGCGCCGCGATAGTGCGGCCTGTGCGCGTCGATCCCGTGATGGACGACGTCAAGCTCGTGCGTGCCGTCTCTGAATTCCTGCGGATCGAGGCCGTGCCAGATCACGCGCGACCGGTGAAACCGCCACTCGTCGGCGGCCTGGTGGGAATTGACCACGACATTCACGTCCGCCAGCGTGCGGCGCAGTTCGTCCGCTTCCGACTGATAGACCTCGAACCGCGGGATGGCGTCGGGATTGGCCGCATACTGTCCGACGAACGGAAGGGTCCCGTGACACACCGCGACCATCGGCAGCTTGATGTTCTCCATGAACCAGCGGAACGTATCGCCCCACTCCGCGCCGAGCACGCCGTTGCTGAGATCGGGGCACAGCACGTTCTCGTCGAAATGGACGATCGCCATGTCGAAGGCGGACGGATCGACGCTTTCGGCCGGGACGAGCCGGACGTTCGGGCGCAGCGGCCGCTGGTCATGGCTCCAATCGTTGGTGAATCCGGTTCCGGTGCCGGTCAGCAGCGTGAAGTCGAACGGCAGCTTGTAGATCTCGCGCTGATGCGGAACATGCCAGCGGTGCGTGAGGATGCGGTAGCGCCGCTTCTGCTTGCGCAGGTAGGGGATCAGCGGGCCGATCGCGCGCTTGGGCTCGCGGATGTCCTTGCGCAGGAAGTCGAGCGCGGGCGACGTCTCGCCGATCTCGTCGGCCCACGACACGATGCGATCGGCCGTGTCGACATACCAGTGCCGCGCCACGGTGCGGATGAAGGGATGCTTGTTGACCAGATAGTGGAAGTTCTGCGCCGACCCCTTCACCTGGTCGGCCGCCGGTGTCGAGCTCTCATGCGTCAGATGGACTGAAAACGCCTGCGAGGTATAGCGGATCGTGCCTTTCGCGGCGTAGATGCGCGCACCGATATCGACATCTTCCCAGCCGTAGCCGGAGTCCGGCTTGCGCGAATAGGACAGCATCGGATCGAAATCGCCGTGCGTGTCGAGCCAGCGCTTCTTGATCGAGAAGTTCCGCGTCACGGTGTTGACGAATGCATTCTCGAGCTGCTCGTCCTGCATGGTGGAGCGCGGCAGAACCTGGTTTCGTTCCCGCTCCAGGCACTTCACCAGGGCGAGGCCGTCTTCGCCGTAAGTCTCGATGTTGTAGGGGCCGACCACCGCGTCCGTGTCCGGCAGCCGATGCTCGGCGATATGCGCGCCGATGAAGTCCTGGTTGATGAGACAGTCGGAGTCGATCACGATGTAGATGTCGGCGGAGCACGCCGCGATGCCGGCATTGCGCGAGAGGCAATTGCCGACGTTCTCGGGATTGCGGATGATGCGGATCGTCACGTTCGGCGGCTTGCCGGCGCGCATGCGCTCGACCCGGCGTTCGAATTCGGCGAAAGCATCGGCCGGCGAGCAATCGTCCACGATGACGACCGTGACCGGTCCCGCATAGGTCTGCCGATAGATCGCCTCGAGGAACGCTTCGATATGTTCGGCATCGCGATACACGATGGTGACGATCGCGGCGTGCGCGACATCGTCTTGAACGCGCGTGACCATGTCGGCCGGATGAAAGGCACGCGCCGCGATGTCGAGGCCCGCCGGCTGCGCCGCGCTGATTTGCAGAAAATAGCGCCGGCCGGCTTCGAACGCGACGCCGCCGAGGTCCCACTCGATCGCCGATGACTTCGATTGGAAACGGCCTGCACGGGTCGCCAGCGGCGGCTCGGTCAGGTTCGCGGAAATCGCAAGCGATATCGGGGCTTCGGCGGCAGACCCCTCGGCCGAGATTCTGAGGCCCCGGATCGAATGCCCCGGCGCCACGATCGGGATCACGAAATCCGTGCCGGATTTCTGATCGATGCGGAAGCGCAACGCCGGACGTTCCGAGGGCGGCGCCCCCATGTCGAGCAGCGCGCCTTCGGCGCCAAGCAAAAACATCATCCCGACCGGGGAAACCCAGGTCGGCTGGTCGAGAGCGCGGTTGCGCGCCACCTGCTCGCGAAACGCATCGAGCTGTGATTGCACGAACGGCAGGAACGGATTGCCGCGCATCGGCGCGCCGCGCGCGCGCAACGTCGCGCGCACCTTGCCGGGCGAATAGTCCGCGTATGGCTGCGCGCCTTCGGCTTCGCCGATCAGCAGGAAATGCTTGAGCGGCGATGCGCCGCCGAGGCGTTCGGTATTGCGTTCGCGATAGAATGTCTCGTCGAACATCGCAGCGCGTTGAATGCGATCGATCGGTTCGTCGAGCTGGGCATTGCCCGAACCATTACCGGCAGTGAGCAGCGCCTGGATGCGCGCCGAGGGCATCGCGGCCTGGGGGTCGAAGAACGGGTTCGGCAGGCGGCCTTCGGTCGCGCCGAAACGCAGGTAATGCGCCAGCGGATTGATTCCGGTCGCCGCAACGTCCGGATAGGTCGCGCGGTACCAGCGGATGTCGAATACCGGGCCGGGGTTGCGCCCCTCGGCAGCGCCGCTGCGGATGAAGTGCGCGAGCGCATTGTCGCCGGTGGCCGCGATGTCGGGATTGGACGCGAGATACCACTTCCCGTCGAAGAAGGGGTTCGGGTCGCGCCCTTCGGCCGCTCCCGCGCGGATGAAATGAACCAGCGGATTGATCTGCGCGGCGGCGACATCGGGATTAACCGCGAGGTACCAACTGGTATCGAACAGCGGATTGGGGTCGCGCCCGTCGGCCGCTCCATTGAGCAGGAAATGCAGCAGCGGACTGACCGCAGCCGCCGCCACGTCGGGGTAAGTCGCGAGATACCAACCGCTGTCGAACAGGCCCGAGGAGGCAAGCAGCTTGCTGTCCCGCCTGAGCCGGATCCGGCCGATCAGCCCGCGAAGGCGCCGCATGCTCAACCGGCCCGCGCCAGGCCGGCGAGGCGATCCCGTGTGGGTCCTGCCATTCGACCCATCCCCGATGGCAATGCCGTCCTGGAATACATCATTCCTACGCGATATTCCTACGCGATCCGTTCGCGAATGGCCCGTCCGAGTGCGATAGAGATCCCGCGAAAGCCCTGGAGCGCCGGCTTGCCATCGATGATCCGGACGCCGGTTGCTTGATGCAGCGCATAGCAGATTTTGACGCACTGCCATATCGAAACATGGCTGACGCAACACCCTCGTGGATCAGGTGAATTTGGCCCGAGCCCAGGCATTTGCGGAGTTCCCGCCTCCTTGGGAAGGCCGCCCGGCCAAAGCGGCGCCCTGCCCTTGACGCGCTGTTGCGGCGCGGCAATAGATGCGCCCTCGCGGAGACCCTGATGCCGGCCATCGACCTTGTCGACGTAAGCGTCGACTTCCCCATCTACACGGCGCAAACCCGTTCGATCCGCACCGATCTCATGCGCCGCATCGGGGGACGCATCGAACATAACGCGCACAAGCACACCACGGTCGTGCAGGCACTACGCCACGTCAGTCTGTCATTGCGCCCGGGAGACCGCCTCGGCCTGATCGGGCCGAACGGTGCCGGCAAATCGACGCTGCTGCGCGTCATGTCCGGCGTCTATGAGCCGCCCGGTGGCGTCGTTCGCATCGAAGGCAAGGTATCTGCCCTGGTCGACATCACGCTCGGCTTCGACTCCGAGCTCAGCGGCTACGACAACATCATCCTGCGCAGCGTCGTGCTCGGCGCGACGATCGCGCAGGCGCGCGAACGCGCGCCCGACATCGCGGAATTCTCCGAGCTTGGAGAGTTCCTGACGCTGCCGATCCGTACCTATTCGGCCGGCATGATCACGCGCCTCGCCTTCGCGATCTCGACCGCGGTGCAGCCCGATATTCTTCTGCTCGACGAAATGGTCTCGGCAGGCGACGTCCATTTCTCCAAGAAGGCACGCGAACGCACGCTCGCGATGGCCGAAAGCGCGAGCATTCTGGTGCTCGCCATTCACGACACGACGACGCTGCGCAGTTTCTGCGACAAGGCCGCCGTGCTGCGCTCGGGCGAGATCGCCGACATCGGCCCGATCGACGAGGTCTTGACGCGCTACGAAGCAAGCGCGGCGGCCTGATCATGACAGACATCCGGGACGAACGGCTGGCAGGGCAATTGGGCGAACTCGGGCGCGCGCAGTTGCCGCAGCGGCCGTCCTATTGGACCGGCTTCGCGCGGGACCTCGCCGAAAGCTTCCAGCGCTGGCAGCTTTGGTGGCTGCTCGGATACAACGACGTGCGCCAGCGCTACCGCCGCTCGCGGGTCGGGCAGCTCTGGATCACGATCTCGATGGGCATCTTCATCGTCGCCATCGGGCCGGTCTACGCGCTCCTGTTCAACACCGAATTGAAGGAGTTTCTTCCCTATCTGACGGTCAACATCGTCGTCTGGGGCTTCATCTCGTCGATGATCAACGACGCCTGCACGGCGTTCATCCAGGCCGACGGCTATATCCGCCAGGAGCGGCTGCCGAAGATCGGCTTCCTGTACCGCATTCTGGTGCGCAATTTCCTCATCCTCGGGCACAATGCGCTGCTGATCCCGCTGGTGTTTATGGCGTTCGGGAAACCCGTGGGTTCGGTCGCACTCCTGGCGATCCCCGGATTGATCATCGTGACCGTCAATTGCCTGCTTATGGCGCTGTTCCTCGCGACCATCTGCGCGCGCTTCCGCGACTTTCCGCAGATCGTGACCAACGTGGTGCAGGTCGCGTTCTTCCTGACGCCGATCTTCTGGCAGAAGAAGCAAATCCTCACCGACTACCACTTCGTCGTCGATTACAATCCGTTCGCCAGCCTGCTCAGCGTCGTGTCCTCACCGATCCTCGGCAAGGTACCGACGATGTTCGAGTATGGGATGTGCCTGGTGATGACGCTGGTGGTCGGGCTCGTCGCCGTCCCGTTTTTCGCCCGCTTCCGGGCGCGCATCGTCTACTGGCTGTAGCGGCTGGAGCATTTTCCGGCGAAGTGGACGCCGGTTCGCCGCAGAAAATGCGACCACATCTAGAGTGCCGGCAGCCTGGCGATCCTTGGCGGAAACGCCAGCGTGAACCGGTTGGTCTCCAGCGACAGGTTCGGATTGTAGAATGGGTCGCTGTCGAGCGCGGCGCCCCACAAGTCGCGCATCAGCTTTACCTCGTGCCGGAACTGGGTCTGCCGCTCCGGCGAATCGTGACGGCCCAGCGTCGCGGACTCATGGTGGATCAGCTCGACCTGCGGGGTCCAGATGATGCGCCAGCCGGCGTTGCGCAGGCGAACGCAGAGGTCGACGTCGTTGAACGCGACCGACAAATCCTCGTTGAATCCGTTGAGCGCCTGGAAGGCGTCGCGCCGCATCAGCATGCAGGCCGCCGTCACGCAGGAGAGATCCTGCTCCAGGCCCGCGCGCCCAAAGTAGCCGTCCGACCCGCGCGGCATCCGGATGAAGCCGTGCCCCGCCACGCCGCCGACGCCGAGGATGACGCCCGCGTGCTGAATCCGGTCATCGGGATAGTACAGCATCGGTCCAACCGCGCCGACCTTGTCGAGCGTCAGCCGCGCGAGGAGCTGTTCCAGCCAATCCGGCGTGACGACCTCGATGTCGTCGTTCATGAAGCAAAGGACTTCGCCGCTGCACTGGCTCTCCGCCCAATTGTTGAGCCATGAAAAATTGTACGGCCGATCCTCGTAGCGCAGGATGCGTATCCTCGGATTGGACTTGAGCTGCTCCAGATACTCGCGCTGCGCCGCGTTCTCGAAGCGGATCGAGCTGACGACCAGCAGAACCTCGAAATCCGGATAGGTGGTGCGAGCGAACAGCGACTCCATGCAGGGCTTGAGCAGATTGAGGTTACAGGCCGACGGCATCAGAATGCTGACCTTCGGCAGGACCGCCGGCGTCGGGTAGTGAACCTGATAGTAAATCCGCAGCGCGGGCTCGACCTTGCCGGCAATTCCGTGGCGCTGCAGATGCTCGACGATCGCCGCGGACGCAGCGTGCCAGGCGTAAGGCTTCGCATCCATCGCCTCTACCGAGGCGGTCGAGCCCGGTATCGAGCGCCAGTGATAGAGGACACGCGGGATATGCCTGATCCGCTCCGGCGCGCTCGCATCTGCGCAGCGCAGCAAGAGGTCGTGATCCTGGCTGCCCTCGAAGCCGACGCGAAAGCCGCCCACCTGCTCGATCAGGCTGCGCCGATAGGTTCCGAGATGGCTGACGTAATTGGCTGACAGGATCAGCGCCGGATTCCAGTCAGACTTGAAATAGGGCTCGTAACGCCTGCCGTCGGCGTCGAGCTTGTCTTCGTCGCTGTAGACGATGTCCGCGTCAGGGTGACCGAGAATTTCACTGACGACCCAGAACAGCGCATGCGGTGTCAATTCGTCGTCGGAATCGAGCAGCGACACATACTCGCCGGTCGCGAGCGCCAGCGCCGAGTTGGAGTTGGCCGAAATATGCCCGTTGGTATCGCGGTAGACGACGCGAACTCTCCCGTCTTTCGACCGGTACCGTTCCAGCGTCTCGCGCACATGCGGCTCGGTCGATGCGTTGTCCGAGATGCAGAGCTGCCAGTCCGGATAAATCTGCGCGATGACGGATTCGATCGCGCGCGTGAGCCATTGCTCCGGTGTGTTGTAGACCGGCATCACGATCGAGATCACCGGCCGGCGCGGGAACCGGCCGAGCGCCGCGCGGAAGACCGCCAGGTCGTCGCCGGTCAGCGTATCGTATCGCGCGACCCAGGCCTCGTAGTCGTCGGCCATCCCGTCGCGCTCTTCGAAACGGCCGCGTTGAACATAGTGCAGGAACGGATTGGCGCCGCTTGCCACGACATCGGGATAATTCTTCAGGTACTTCGCCGTGGAG
>DATEKY010000397.1:0-15142 GCA_035277225.1 Xanthobacteraceae bacterium | reverse complement strand
GTGCACGGCGATATGCGGCAGCAGCAGTCCGACATAGGTGTCGTAGATGCCCCAGCTCTGCACCACGAAGTAGAGCGGCAGGACCCAGGAGATGTAGGGCACGCAGCGGAACACGTAGATGGTTCCGAACCACATGCGCGCCGCGGGGCCGGTGAAGCGCGACAGCATGTAGCCGCTCGATACCGTCACCAGCAGGGAGAAGACCGTCGCCAGCGTCGAGATGACGGCGCTGTTGATGAAAGCCTCGACGATGCGCTCCTGGCCGAGCACGTCCGTGAAATTGCCGAAGGTGAACTCGGTCCCGCGATGCACGTAATAGATGCCGGATTCCGGCCGCAGCGAGGTCAGGATCAGCCACAGCACCGGAAAGGCGAAGGCAAAGCAGATCGCGGCGAGCGCGAGCGCAAAGAAAGTCTTGCGGCTCCAGTTCGGCAAGCCCGGCAGGAATTGGGGGCGGGTCACCATCGGCATGGAATTACGCCCTCGCGATGCGGTCGACGGCGCGGTACATCACCACGCCAAGCACGAGGATGATCAGCCCGCCGACGATCGCCGCCGCCGAGCCGCGGCCGAGATCGAGATTGAGGAAGGCGAGCACATAGGCATAGAGACTGAACAGCTCGGTGGAGCGGCCGGGACCGCCACCGGTCAACGTCCAGACGATATCGAAGGTGCGGAAGGCGTCGATCGCGCGGATCACCACGCAGACGACGATCACCGGACGCAACATCGGCAGCGTGAGAAAGCGGAACACGCGCCAGGTGGACGTGCCGTCGATGGCGGCGGCCTCGAACGGCTCCTTCGGCAGGCTCTGCAGCCCGGCGAGCAACAGCAGCGTGAACCAGGGCGTCCACAGCCAGATGTCGGTGAGCACGATGATGCAGAAGGCGCTCCAGCGCTGGACCAGCCAGGGCTGGCCTTCGAGGCCCAGCGCTTCCAACACCACATTCGCGATGCCGAACTGATCGTTGAAGATCCAGCGGATCATGATCGCGGCAACCACCGGCGCCACCATCAGCGGCACCAGCAGGATCGTCTGCACGATCTTCTGTCCGCGGAATTTGCGATTGAGCAGCAGGGCCAGCGCCAACCCCGCTAGCAACGCGCCGAGCACGCTGACGATCATGAAGATGAAAGTGTTGGGCAGCACGACGTAGAGAAACGCCGGATCGGTGATCACCGAGTGATAATGCGCCAGCCCGACCCAGACTTTCTTCGGATTATAGAGCGCCCAGTCGCGAAAGCTGGCGTTGGCGCCCATCACGATCGGCACCACCTGGAACAGCAGCATCAGCAAGGCTGCCGGTGTGATGAGAGCCAGCACGAAGCGCTGCTGCTCGCCGAACATGGGCCGCCGCGATGGCAGCAGGCCGTGCACAAGGCCGGACGTTCCGCTGCTCGCCGCTGCGCTGGGCACGAACGTACGGCGATCGGTCATTGAGCGGCCCCCGTTTCCCCTCTTGCGAAGTCTCAAGGTCGAGCCGGCATCATTGTCGTGATGCGCGCGCGACGTGGCAAGGCCTCTGCGACAGCACACGCCAACCCGAACGCTTAGGCGGCCGGGATGCGAGACAAGTCGGCCAGCATCGAAGAATCGAACGGTCAGTTGGGCGGGGAGAGGAAACCAAGAACTCCGCCCTGATCGGCGGATGCTCCTGGTTCGCACCAGCTTCGTCAGGTCGCAACTGAGTAACGGCGCCGAACGACGTGAGCACAGATTTACTGCGATCCATTTTCGTGCCATTTTCCCTTAGGGAAGTCCGTTGCGACCCTACAAGTGTAGCGGGGGAGCCCTTCATGGACCGGCCGCGCCGTACATTATTCGCCCAAACAGCTATTTCATTTGCTCTGGCGCTGATGGGACCCGGCCTGCTTGCCGCACAAGAGGCCAAGCCGCCGTTCTGGGCCTACACCTATAACCCGCCCGGCTTCACCCCGCCGCCCGACGACGGACAGCCGCGCCGTGTGCCGGAGAGCAACGCGAGCTACACGGTACCGCAGACACGCGACCGCTTCCTCGCCCCCGACTGGCACCCTGGTGACCACCCGCCGATGCCGCCGGTGGTCGCCGAGGGGCGCAAGCCCGACGTCTATGCCTGCGGCTTCTGCCACCGCGCCTCGGGCCCAGGCGGGCCGGAGAACGCCGACATCGCCGGACTTCCGATCGCCTACTTCATAAAGCAGATGCAAGACTACAAGAGCGGCAAGCGCTCAACCGCACTGCCCGATCGCATTCCGCAGGCGTGGATGATGTCGCTGGCGAGGGCTGCGAGCGACAACGAGATCAAGGCGGCAGCCGAATATTTCGCCGCCATCAAACCGAAGAAAGTCGTCGACGTCGTGGAAAGCGAGACCGTGCCGAAGATGACGGTTGCCGGCTGGTTCTTTGTTGACACCAAGAGCGGCGAGCGCGAGCCGATCGGTGATCGCATACTCGAAACGCCAGCCGACGTGGCGCGTTTCGCGAATCGAGATGCACGCGTGCGCTTTACCGCCTACGTGCCGCCGGGCAGCATCGCCGCCGGCCGCGCGCTGGCGGAAAAGCCCGAGATCGCCTGTGCCGCCTGCCATGGCGAGAAGCTCGCCGGCACCGACTCCGTGCCTGGCATCGCGGGGCGCTCCCCGACCTATCTGTTCCGCCAACTCTATGAGTACCGCCATGGCTTCCGCGCCGGCCCGGAGAGCGGGCCGATGATCGACCTGGTCAAGCAGCTGAAGGAGAGCGATCTGCTGCCGCTCTCGGCCTATCTCGCCTCGCTCGAGAGGTGATCTGCGGCTGCCTCGCGGCGTCTCAGCGTCCCCTTCGGGCCACAAGCATGCTTCACCGGCACTGGCTGCCGTCGCCGTGCCGGCTATCCGGAGTCCTTACTCGCGTGCTTCGTAGCGCTGTTCCACATTGCTCCATTTCGGAAGGTCGACGATATCGAAATATTCGCGCAGAGAGATTCCCGTGCCGACAAGCTTGAGTTCTTCCGATTTGAGATCGCCGAGCGCATCGATCATGACGCGCGCAGATCGCATCAGCAGGGTGATGCCAAAGATGACGATGTTGTACCCCATCGCGTGGAGTTCGCTCGGCTTGAGCATCGGTGTTTTGCCGCCTTCGAGCATGCTCGTCATGTTCGACTCGCCTTTGAAGTGCCGTCCGATCAAGGCCAGCTCTTCGACTGTTTCCGGTGCTTCGATGTAAATCGCGTCCGCGCCAGCGCGTAGATATCGTTCTCCGCGCCGCAAGGCTTCGTCCATGCCGTAAACGGCGCCAGCGTCGGTTCGTGCGACGATATATGGCCCGCTTGCTTCGCGTTCGCCGACCGCGGCTCGCAGCTTGGCCTCCATCACCTCGGTGGGAACGACAGACTTTCCAGCAAGATGCCCGCAGCGCTTCGGCGACCGTTGATCCTCCATGAAAATTGCCTGAATACCCATCCGGCCGTAGGTCTGGACCGTATTGACGACGTTCTTGACGTCTCCGTAGCCGTCGTCGGCATCGACCATCATCGGCAGCTTGGTCGAGTTGCGGATGTCGCGGATCACGGCCGAGATCTCCGCAAGCCCCATCAGACCGACATCCGGGATTGCGTGCTGCGCGCCAAGCGACGCGAACCCGCCGACGAACAGCGCTTCGAACCCCGCCCGCTCGATGAGCCGGGCGCTGAAGGCGTCAAAGGCTCCTGGCAGGACCAATGGAGCGTCTTTGCGAACGAGTTTGCTGAAGTTGGTTGCCATGTCACACCTTGGTGCAGGAAGGATTGATCTATTGGCTGCGCGTATCGCTGGCCGCCTGCAGCGTCCCACGGATCGTCGGACGGACCGTGCCGCTTGTATTCACGTTCACCGAACGATCGAGCGAGATGCGATCGCCTGCAAACGTGCAGCGCACCGAATCGCGGAAGGCGGTCTCCGGATAGATCCAGGTCATCTCGAAAACGTTCGCGCTCAGCCACGTTCCAGAGGCCGCGACTTCGAGGTGCGGCGGCTGATACTGGTGGTGCAGCTTGTTCCCCGTCATCGTGGTTTGACCCTCGATCCAGGAGCCGAGGCCGGCCTTCACCGTGTGCGCGCCCCTCGCGTCGGTCAGTACGAACTGGCAGGCACCATCGGTGAAGGTCAGAGAGCACAACACCGCATCGTCGGCATTGGGCTCGAAGACGTACGTGCCGCCGGAGATTTTCTGCTGCAAATCCGAGGGCCGATACGACGGCGGCTCGAACACAAGATTGGCGAGCCGTTCCATCAGGGATGCAGCGTTGGGTCCGTCCGGTTGGGGTTGGCGTCCCGCCAGCGCAGGCGCCAGCTCGCTCCAGACCAACTCGAGGAGGCGGCTTTCCGGGGCCGGTATCGCGGCCGTGAAGGCGATCACCGCGTTCTGGCGCGGCAGGACAACACAGTACTGGCCGAAAATTCCGTAGGCGTAGTACGCACCGTCCGGTCCGATCCACCACTGATATCCGTATCCGCGGTGCCGTTCGCCGCCGGCACCAACGCTCTCTTCGCCGCCCGCCTGCATTCGCCGCCCGTCGAAGGCGCCCATCCAGACGTCCTTCAGATGGGCCGATGTCGCGGCGTCCACCCATTGCTTCGGAAGCACCTGTCGGCCACGCCATTCGCCGCGCTGCAGGTGCAGAACGCCGATCTTGGCGATCGCCTCGGTCGTGAGGCTCAAGCCATTGCCGCCGGAGGTTATGCCTTCGGGGGAGGAATCCCATTCGAAGTTGTCGATATCCAAACGGCGGAACACATGCTCATCCACGTAATCGCGAAGCGTTCTGCCGGTCGTCTTCTGGACGATCGCCGACAGCATGTAGCTGCTCGCGCTGCTGTAGATGAATCGGCTGCCCGGCGGCTCAACAACCGGCTCCTTGAAGAACTCCCTGACCCAGCTTGTCCGGATCGTTCGCCACTCTCCGCCCGAGATGCCCGTCGCGTGGCCTGTCGTCATCGTGAGGAGATGACGAACCGTCATCATCTCCAGGTTCGGCGAGACTTGGGACGGCAGCTCATCAGGGAAAAAGCTGATGACCCGCGTGTCGAGATCGAAACAGCCCTGCCCGATCGCAATGCCGACCCCCATCGCGCCGACGCTCTTCGTGAGAGAGTGCAGCATGTGCCGCCGGTCGGCGCGATAAGGAGACCACCACCCTTCGGCGATCACGTTCGAGCCTTTGCACAGCATGAAGCTGTGCAGTTCGAAGCCGTTCTCTTCGACTTTGCTGAGGAAGGCGCCGATCGAGCGTGAATCGGCGCCTTCGCGTTCGGGAGTAGACCTGATCATCCCTACTGTGGAGCCGGATGCGTTTTCATCCAGTGCTGCGCGATATCGATGCGCCGGCACACCCAGACATCCTTGTGCGCCGCCACGTGGTCGAGGAACTTCTCGAGCCCGCGAGCCCGCCCTGCCTGCCCGACCAGACGCATGTGGATGCCGACCGACATCATCTTCGGATGCGTCGCGCCTTCCCCGTACAGGATGTCGAACGCGTCGCGGAGATACGTGTAGAAGTCCTCGCCGGTCGCGAGCGATCCGCGAATGAATTTCACGTCGTTGTTGATGAGCCCGTAAGGCACGACCAGGTGCTGCTTGCCCAAGACCTTCACCCAGAACGGTAGGTCGTCGTTGTAGGAGTCCGAGTCATACGTGAAGCCGCCCTCCTCGACGACGAGGCGTCGCGTGTTCAGGCCCGGGCCATAACGACAGAGCCATCCGGCAGGCCTGACCCCGATCGTCTTGGTGATCGACGCGACCGTCCGGCGGATGCGGTCCCGCTCCTCCTCCTCGGTGAGCCCATGATGCAGCTCCCACTGCCATCCATGCGCGCAAACGTCGTAATTCGACTCCTTGATCGCCGCGCACACCAGAGGATTTCGTTCGAGCGCGAGGGCACAGGCGTAAAACGTGGAGGTGAACTTCCGCTCACGCAGCATGCGCAGCACGCGCCAAATTCCCACGCGGCTTCCGTATTCGAACATCGACTCGGCTGCTAGATCGCGGCCGCCGAACCCGGTGGGCGCACCGTCCGTCAAACCGAGCTCGGATGACTTCGCGCCATCCGGAACGGACAACTCGCCGCCCTCCTCGAACGCAATGCCGATGTTCAGCGCCAAGCGGGCGCCGTTCGGCCACTTCGGATCGGGGGGCGTTGGTCCATAGCCGACAAAATCTCTCGTGAGGTGAGCGTCCTGGGACGACATGGTTACTCCATCTTCTTATTGAGCTGACACGATCAGTTCGCAGTTTGAAGGAAGATCGAAAATCTCGTCGCCCCCTGGCGCGTCGTACACCGACATCATCACGACGAATTCGGCGGGGGCACTCAGGACCGTCAGTCCGTGATGCCACGTTCGCGGGTGATAGCAGACGCCCTGCCCTTCATCGGCTTGGAACACCTCGAGCCTTTCCAGATCAGGGCCGGTGCCACCGCTGTCGGGCGCGACAATGACGAGATAGCTTCCGGATCGCAGCGGCACGAAAGTTTGCGCCGAGAACATATGGCGCTCGAGTTGATGGATGCGCGCCGGCAGCGTCATCGGCGAGGTCGCCCGCGTCACCCAGAACGCGGGCTCCAGCGGCCTGTCCTTATGACGGAGCGGCCCTGGAATGTGGCAGCGCTTCTGGTCGCCGTGATATTCGACAACTTCGCCGTAGGCGGCGAACGCCTCGGCGCTGAGCCGCTTTGCCGGGACCACGCGTCGCTGGCTCACCCCAGCTTCCATTGATCGTCCTCCGCGCTACTGAGCTTGCTGGCGCGCCGTCTTCCCGACGCGCGAGAACCGTCCCGAGACACCGGTTGGTATGCGTGGAATCAGGCCCTGCGGCCGGAACAACACCACCACCGTGATGACCAACCCGAACAGCACGTGACGATACTCGGTCGTGAAGCGCATGAGCTCAGGCAGGATCGTCAGCACCGTCGCGCCGAGCATGGCGCCCCACAGCACGTACATTCCGCCGAAAAGGAGGAAGATGATGAAGTTCAGCGAGACGAAGAAGCCCAGCTCCTGCGGGCTCACGATCAGCATGTAGTGCGCCTGCAGCGCGCCAGCCGCGCCGCAGATAGCCGCTCCGAGCGCGAACGTAACCACCCGCACCTGAAGCACCGAGATCCCGGTTGCTGCCGCAGCGACGACGTCGTCGCGAACCGCCCTCGAGGCGAAGCCCAGCCGCGATCCGTCGAATCGCCATGCCAGATAAGTGGCAATCAGGAGTCCGATCAGACAGCTCCAGAAACCCGTGTAGGCCGGAATGCCCGTGAAGCTGTTAGCGCCGCCGATGTAGTCGATATTGAATGCGACGACTGCGATCATCTCGCCGAAGGCCAATGTCGTCAGCTTTAGAATGAAGTCCCGCATGCGCAGCGTGACGGCCGCGATGAACGCGCCCACAAAGGCGCCCACAACCGCGCCCACCAAGATGGCGGGAACGAACGGCCACCCGAAATTCCGGGTGAGGATCGCGGCCGCGTAACCGCCGAGCCCGGCGATCGCCGCGGTGGCCAACGAAAGCTGTCCCGACATCGCGGTGACGTAGACGCCCACCGTGAGCATCACGTTGAGCAGCGTAAATATGACCAGGGATTCCCACTGCCCGAACATCGTCAATCCTCAGGTCGAGTATGAGCCGAACAGGCCGTTGGGGCGCACGTACAGGACCGCGATCAGCAGCAGGAAAGCAATCGCATCCCGATAGGTCGAGGAAAGATAGCCGGTGATCAGCGCTTCCAGGATGCCGAGGGCGAGCGCAACAAGCATCACGCCTTCGAAGTAGCGATTGCCGGCGATCAGGATGCAGATGAATCCCTTGATGCCGTACGCCAGCCCGATGAACGCCCAGGCATTTCCGTAGAGAAGGCCCACCGAAACGGCGGCACAGCCGGCTAGCATGGATGCAAGCGTGACCGCGACCTGCGACACGCGGCTGACGTTCACCCCGAACGCAGCAGCCACGTCCGGGCGCTCGGCCACCGCCCGCGTCGCACGCCCATACGGGGTGAGGCGAACGTAGTAGCTCACGATCGCGAGCGATATCAGCGAGACAATGAGATTGACGATCTGCGGCTTGGAGACGCTGACGGCGCCGAGATCGATCGGCTGACGGGAAATGACGGGAGGAAATGCAACGACATCGGGGCTGATCAGTGCCGCAACGCCGTTCTCCAGCATGATGCCGACGCCGAGTGTGGCTATCAGCGTCATCAGTGCGTCTCTTCCCCGAAGGGGTCGCAACACCGCGCGTTCGAGAATGAGCCCGACAAGTCCCGCGGATAGCGCGCTTGCGGCAGCGACGACGAAGAAGTTGCTGCTGACATATTTCGCGCACAGAAGCCCGCCGAACATACCGACCATGAAGATGTCGGGATGCGCGAAGTTGATGACGCGAAGAACCGTGAAGACCAGCGCGAAGCCGATCGCGATGACGGCGTACGTGCTGCCGATGATCACGCCGTTGAGAAGCTGCTGAAGAAACAGATTCATCGCCGGCCCTTCCCACGGCACCAGGTCATGAATGGCCTCCGAGGAAGATATCCTGCACCGATTGCTTGTTCGCGAGCTCGGCCGCAGGGCCGCTTTCCACGACGTGACCGACTTCGAGAAGGTAAGCGCGCGTGGCAATTCTCAGTGCCTGACGCGCGTTCTGTTCGACCAGCAGGACGCTGACACCGAGGGAGTTCACCTTCTTCACCAGCTGAAACACCTCGGCGACGACCAGAGGCGCCAGTCCGAGGGACAGCTCGTCCATGAGAATGAGCTTCGGACGCGCGATGAGCGCTCGAGCGAGTGCGACCATCTGCTGCTCACCGCCGGACAGAGAGCCCGCTAGCTGATCCTGTCGCTCGCGCAGGCGCGGAAACCAGTCCAGCATCTCCTCGATGCGCTGACGTGTCTCCGTCGGGTCAGAGGCAAACCCGCCCATTTTCAGGTTGTCGAGGACGGTCATCGCGCCCCACAATTGCCGTCCTTCGGGCACCCAGGTGACGCCGAGCCGGTGTATCTGGTGGGTCTGGAGCTTTCGCAGATCATGCGACGCGTCATCCGTGCGCAGCGAGACGCTTCCACGCTGGATATTCGTCAGCCCCAGGATCGACTTTACGATTGTGGTCTTCCCGGCTCCGTTCGCGCCCAGAATGACCAGGATCTCGCCTTCGAAGAGCTCGATGCTCACGCCGGAAAGCGCCGGGACGGCCTTGTAGGCGACATGAAGGTCGGAGATCGCGAGGAGCGGCGTCATGCTTCCGCTCCCAGATATGCTTCGATCACAGCAGGATTGGCGCGCACCTGCGCCGGCGCGCCTTCCGCGATCTTCGAACCGAAATTGAGAACGACGATGTTGTCCGAGACCGCCATGACGACGTTCATGTTGTGCTCGATGAGCATCAGCGTGATGTTCGCGTCGGTCAGTTTTCCCATCAGCTCGACGATGTGATGCGCCTCATGCGCGATCATGCCCGCGGTGGGTTCGTCCAGAATGAGAAGCTTCGGATCCGTTGCGAGCGCACGCGCGATCTCGATGCGACGCTGATCGCCGTACGAAAGCTCGTTCGGCATGCGCAAACGGCCTTCGTACGCACCGACCCACTGCAACAGTTCTTCGGCGCGCTCGCGGGCCTGGCGTCGATCGCTGCGGTCGCGGCCAAGACACAGCGCCGCATCCACCAGGCCGGATTTGCCACGAACGGTCCGGCCGACCATCACGTTCTCGAGCGCGTTCAGCGTGTTGAACAGCCGGACATTCTGAAATGTCCGGCCGATCCCCCTGCCTGCAAGAATGTGGGAGGGGACACCGGTGATGTCCTCACCGGCGAACCGGATCGTGCCGCTGTCCGGCTGGTACAAGCCCGCAATGCAGTTGAATGCAGTGGTCTTGCCGGCGCCGTTCGGACCGACAATCGATACGACCTTACCGCGTCCGACCTCGAAACTCAGATCGTTGACCGCGACAAGCCCGCCAAACTTCTTGGTGATGCCCTTGACTTCCAACAGCGCGGTCGACGAGGGCTCCACTGCATTGCTCATTGGGGTCGAACTGCCCCAACTGCGGTCACTTCACGACCTCGTATTTCCCGGGGCCAGTCGCACGAACGATGACAACGGTCGGCTTCCTATTGTCGCCCTCCGGCGGGTTCTGGAAATCGACGTTCGTTCCCAGCGGACTGGTGAACTTGAAGCTGGCGAGGACATCCTTGATCTTCGCCCGATCGGTCGAGTTCGTGCGTTTCACGCACTCGACGACCGCGTAGACCGAGTCATATCCAAAGATGGATTCGGACTGCGCGGCAACCGGGAAGGCCTTGTTGTAATTGTCGAGCCAGTCCTTGAGCTTGCCTTCCGCGGAGTCGACGTCGACGCTGATCCACGTGTAGCCGCCCTTGATGCCTCCGTTGGAGGATTCCCAGACGGACTTGTAGGTCATCGCGCCAAAGCCGCAGACAACCGGCACATCAAGGCCGGCGCTCCGTACCTGCGCGACCACCGCGCCGACCTGACCCTGCTGAGCTCCCACAAAGAGCGCGTCGGGCTTGCTTTGCTTGATCGTAGCGATTTGAGCCGAATAATCCTGATCGTTCGCCCGAAAGGCCTCGTATGCCACCAGCGAATAGCCGAGCGGGCCCGCCTGCTCGCGGCAAATCTCCGCATCGGCCTTCTGAAGATCGTGAGTGGATTCATACAGGACCGCCAGCCGCTTGATCTTCTCTGCCGCGATCATCGTCTTGAGCATGATCGGCGTCGCGGTCTTCACGACAGGATTGATCCGGTAGGCCCAGGGATTCCATTCGCGGATCGGCGCGCCCGAACCGTTGCTGATGATCGGGAGGCTCAGCTGCTGCGCGACCGGCACAAGGGGCACAAACCCCAGCGACGTGGTCGGCCCAATGGATGCGACAACAGCGGGATCGGCCGCGTACTGCCGGAACATCAAAATGGCTTGGCGAGGGTCACTCACCATGTCGTTGCTGATCAGCTCGACGGTATAGTCTTTGCCCGCACTGTCCTTGAAGCCGCCGGCCTTCGCGATCTCCTGCACGGCGAACACCGAGCCGTTGCGCGCGCTGACGCCGGGAGGAGCGCCGGGCCCCGTCAGCGACTGGATGCTGCCGATCTTGACGACGGTCGCGGCGTGCGCCGAACGAATGAGCGCCGGGCTTGCGATCAATCCCGCGCCCGCAAGTCCCGCGAACTTCAGAAGCGAGCGACGATTGACGCCTCGCAGTTGCCGGATTGTCTTTTGCTCTGTTGCAGGCTTTCGCGTGGCGGCCATCGCATCCTCCCCGATCTGATCACAGGCTGCCACTCGCAGGCTTGCGCTTGTCGACTGCCCGTCTTGCGACGAACGCTTAGCGACCACGACCGGGTGGGTCAACTGCGGGGAAAAATAGTTTCCTGAGAGTAACATCTGCGCGTAGCTGCCATGCGGTGCACGCACAGATGAACGCCCTACTCTCTGCCGCGTGGCGCTCGCCCACAGCAGCCGCACTCTCTCAAGAAGGCTCAGAGTCAGGCACAGCTGTAACGTTGCTCAAGGGCAAACGCAGATGTGCGAGGCGCACAAGAGCAGTTTGTTTCGCCGGTGCTCACCTCTCTGCGCACAGAAGACGGCTAGCAGTACTGAGGCCGAGAGCTGGGTTAGGCGCGCAGGTGATGGCAGTCAGAAAAGAACCGAAGTGGATGTAAGCTAGCTGGCGGAGGAAGCAGTCAGCTGCGAACCAGTCTCGTCGCCCGTTTCCCTGCTAACAGGGAAAAATACAGGGAAATTGCATGAATTTGACCCTTCTCGCCCGCTCCTGACGCGAATTGTGCCCGCCGAACGGGCGCCTTTGAGTGAATTCCCTGCGAAACGTATCAGCGTATTTTTGAAGCCGGATCAAGGTATGAAAGGTCGACATCAGGGACTGCGCTTCGCCCCCCTGCCCCCCTCGCGCTGTGGCGGCGCCGCCGCCGGACGGGTCGGTAACGATAAGGGTTATCGAGTTACGGTTGACATGACGTGGCCGCGGACGTCGGTGTTCTATGGCGGCGCCGCGCCGGTGCGGATCCAACGCCAGCAGGCGCCGCCCTCTGACGCAGCCTTAGCTACACTGCCGGCTGCGCCACGCGCGCCGCCTTGTGCAACCGCGGGCAGTGGCTTGATTGCGAGATGATCTTCCTATCCCTCCGCTATAATGTTTGGTCATCAAGTTCCAAATCGTTTGCGCGCTGGTTCCACCCGGTAAGTTGTTGCGACATAACACGCACTGGGTAAGATTTGGCCGTCACAGCGAGGCCACCCGTGAGTGATGAAGACAACATCGTGAGCCTGGAGCCGAAGTTACAGGCTAAGTCCGCCGCCGCGATTGCTCGCCGCAGAGACGTCGATCGGTCGGCGGGGAATTTCCGAATCGTCTCGGGCGCGGTACGCGAGATGCGCGACGGCGGCGCGAGCAGCAAGGAAATCGCGAACACGCTGAGGCTCGTCGCGGAAGAGGTAGAGGGCGGTCGCAATCCGACCTGAAGTATTGAACGCGGGCGACGCATTGCTCTCGCTGCGGCGCAGTCGGAGATCGAGCCGTTGCGGCTGACCGTTCAGAAGCTCCAGCGCAATCAGTTCGAACGGCGTGCCGAGCGCCTCGATCATGATCAGCTGCACTTCAGAGAAGGGGGTTGCGTGGTCCCTCGTATGGCCGTTTTATTGGATCAATTACGCCACTGATTTTGTCTTATTCTTTCCGTATAAATGGTAGGAGTAGCGAGCAATGACAATGGAGTTGTAATGCCGGGAGCACGCCAACGTCGTGCCTTTCCGGCGGCTTCAAAATGATCACAGCAGCCCCTGGGGACCTATAAAGCGTGGACCAGACCACACCGATTCACGACGGTCGGCTCGGCAGCGAAGGCTTGTCTTGGCCGATCCCATGGCTCGCCACTTGCGGGCAGCGTGACTCCCCAGCGATTTTCTCTCAGATTTTCGACCGCGCGGAATACGTCCAACGGGCGGTCATGCGATGAGCCGTCCGCGGGCTTATGAGACCCATGACGAGGCCTCGTCGAGCAAGCCGTGCGAGCAGAGCTGACGCCTGCTGGCGCAATGATAGCTTCACTCGAATAGCTTGTCGGAACGCGCCATCAACTCGGACATATTGCCGAAAGAACTCGGCTGTAAGTAGTCGCAGGCGCTCGCGACTCAGAGTCGGATCAGCCGCTCTGATTCGTTCCAAAGCATCGAGGAACTTCGCGCTCGCCTCGTCCCAGCTCGGCCAAGCGGCAGCCGTCTTGCGCGCGTTATCCATCAGCCGGGTCAGCAAGCCCGGATCGCTCTTGAGTCGGTTGATCGCCGCGATGACGGCATCTTCGTCGCCAGTCGGAACGATCACGGCATTCTCCGGACTCATGTACTCGTCGTGCCCGGTGACATCGTAAACCACCGCGGTGCCGCCGCAGTGGAACATTTCCAGCGGCGGCCCGAACATTCCTTCGATATAGCTCAGTTTCACCAGGACATCGCATGATCGGTAGATCGGGCCACATTCATAGGCCGGAACTCTGGAGAAAACGCGATCGACGCCCGGATATGATTGCAGATTGGAGATGGTGAGGAGCCAGACTTCGTCGACCTTGGTACGGCGAAGAATCTCGATCGTCCGTTTGACATTCTTGAAGTCGACGTCGATCGGCCCTTCGATCAGCACGCGTAGCTTACCGGCAATGCGAGGCGACTCGACGGGACCATCGGGGCTGTACGCGATCTTCTTGCACCCGTTGGGGGCCAAGTAAGCTTCGGTACCGAATTGCCGCTTCAGGTGCTCCTTGATCCACTTGGCTTCGGTTATGACCGGGAGTCCGAGCGTGTAGGTGGAATTGGCCAGATTCTGAATACCTGGTTCGTAGTCCGGGTAGAACCAGCTCTCGATCGACTGCACGAAGTGGCAATAACGCGCAGCGTTGATGCGGTGGAGCTCATAAACCGTCCTCCACCACGTGCTGATAGCCAGATCGAATTCGGTGTCTGCAACCTCCTCGAATGTACAAAACTTGAGGACGCTGAGAGCTGGGTGCCAACCGGCCGTAGTTTGCGGCAGCGATTCGGACGGTATGACGACGACGTCGACACCTTTCGACTGAAGATAGAGTGCATGCTCGAATATGACATAGGTCCCACCGCTGATGTCGGTGGACCCGATAAGTACGCAAACTTTCATACGCGGCCGCCGTGCAAAGCTGAGACCTCCGACTCGACGGTTTGGCGCCAGCGGCGCACCCGACGATAGGCATAGGCTCGCGCCAGCATGCGGGTGCCGTAGCGAGAGAGTGTATATGCCGGCCAGAACGACGCCGCCAAGGTGCTTCTGGGGCGCCGCACAAGGCTGACGAGAAACTCGATCCGCTCCCGCAGCGACGGCGCTCCCGGTGCGCTGAATCGACTTGTCGCAAAGACGCCGAAATTCTCCCGATGCGTTGCCTCGGTGATGGCCTTCACGTTGGAGCGCCAGGGTTCAAAGACGAGAGGCAAGTGAACTCTCGCGGCGAAGTCTCTCAGCTCATTCGCTGTCAGGCAAAAGCGTTCGCGGTCAAGGCAGAACATGCGAAACGCGCGAATGATGTCGTCTCTCAACGGAATGATCTTGCTCTGAATGTATTGGAGTTCCTCCTGATCGTCGTCGAGCACGACCTTGACCTTGCCCGCAACATCAATCTCGTAGCGAAGCGCGCTAGAGTGGTCCGCGCAGAGGACAATCTCGAAAATGGTTCTGTTCTCGGTATAGATATTGTAGTCGATCGTTCTACGTGGAACGTCCGTGAACAGCAGGCCATGCTTGTTTTCGAGCGGCTGGCCGATGTTCATCAAGCCTAGATAATAACCGATAATCGCGACGTCCTGAGGAAGTGCGGCCGTCAGGTAGTCCTGTATCGACCCTTTCCAGCCAACGTCGATCAGAACGAGCGGATGGGCATCGAGGTCGATACCGATCTGCCTGACATATGAGTTGAGATGCGCCCGCTGCGTCGATCGATGCTCGTCGAAAATCCGCTTGAATGATTCCGATCGCAGCAGTTGTTTGTACGCTGAGCTGTCCCGGAATGCCTGGATGCGCTCGTCCGCGTCGATGCCAAGCTCGCGCGCGATCATGCTGATCTGCTCGACAGCAAGCCCGATGCTCTGGAGGAAGTCGCGCAG
>DATEKY010000396.1:0-3543 GCA_035277225.1 Xanthobacteraceae bacterium | reverse complement strand
CGGCGGGCGGCGACGAGCCTGATCCAGCCATCAACGAGAAGTTCGCGCACAAGCTCGCCTTCCTCGACGAGCTGCATGCGATGGAAAAGCTGCGCCCGCGGGCCGGGGAGCGAGCGATTCTGGTCGGCGACCTCAACGTGGCGCCGCTCGAGCACGACGTCTGGAGCCACAAGCAGATGCTGAAGGTGGTCTCGCACACGCCGATCGAGACCGAGAAGCTCACCGCGTTCCGCAAGGCCGGCAACTGGGTCGACTCGATGCGCAAGCTGACCCCCGAGCCGGAGAAGCTCTACACGTGGTGGAGCTACCGCGCGATGGACAACTGGAAAACCGCCGACCGCGGCCGCCGCCTCGATCACATCTGGGTCTCGCCGCAGCTCGGCGACCGCGTCGCGCGCATCGATATTGCCAAGGCGGCGCGCGGGTGGGAGCGGCCGTCGGACCATGTGCCGGTGACGGCGCACGTCGAGATGTGATTTCGTAGCCCGGATGAGCGAAGCGACATCCGGGATGCTTCAGTGGCCCCGCATATCGCTGCGCTCATGCGAGCTACAAAAGGTGGATCATGACCGACGCCATCAATCTCGCCGAAAAGCTCGCGACCTTCTCCGACACCTTCTCGCCGCGCACCGTCACGCTGTTCAACGACTGCGACGTGATGGTCGCGAAGGTGAAAGGCCCGTTCGTCTGGCACAAGCACGACGACACCGACGACTTCTTCCTGGTGCTGAAGGGCGAGCTCGACATCGAGTTGCGCGACCGCACGGTGACGCTCAAGCCAGGCGAGTTGTTCGTGGTGCCGAAAGGCGTCGAGCATCGCCCCGTGGCGCGCGAGGAGGTTCACCTGCTGCTGATCGAGCCGTCCGGCACGCCGAACACCGGTGACGCGAAAACTGCAGCACCGCGTCAGGTGATTTAAGCGATCTTAATCGTAGCCCGGATGAAGCGAAGCGAAATCCGGGAGAAGTCGATCACCGCGCCACCGTCCCGCATTACGCTGCGCTCCATGCGGGCTACGGATTTCGCATCCGGCGCTACGCCGGGCGGAACGCCTTCACCGATTTCCAGATCAGCCACACGAAGATCGCCAGCACGATCACCTGCGCGATCAGGAACGGCGGCTCGGGATTGTCCGGCGCGTTCGGCGCGAGCGCGTGCAGCGCCGGCACTTTGAGGAACAGCTGCGTCACCAGCACGAAGAAATTCAGGTAGACCGCGACCCCCATGCCGGCGGCATAGATCCAGCGCCACGCGCCGGCGAAATGAAACGCATAGTGCGCGAGCAACACGAGCGCGAGGAACACCAGCGAGATGATGCCGGTGACATGCGACGGCAGCGGAAACTTCGGCGCCGGCAGCAGAAAGCCGGTCACGTCGGTCGCGATCATGGTGACGAGGAACAGCAGGGTGCACATGCCGGGGCGCCGGTTGTTGACCAGGGCGCTCATCACGCAGGCCCCTGCGACAATCGCGATCAGGCTCAGAACGGTGTGGAACGCGATGGCCGGCGTGGCGAACATGGTGCCCCTCCCACGGAAGGTTCCATTTTAGCCCAGAGTTCCACCGCTACCTATCGGCGATGGCGCAGGCCAGCCGTGCAACTCACTCGTCCTCGCCGATCGTCCGGCGCACGCCCCACGCGGTGAGCGTCTCCGCCATGTCGCCCGCCACGAAATGGCGCGCGCTGTCGCGGTCATAGCCCTGCGTCAGCAGCTCGTCGTAGTCGGTGAACACATGGCGCACATAAGCGACGAGCGAGAGCCACGCCGCGGTCTCGGGGGCGGCGTTGCGCAGACCCTTGCTGTCGAGCGCGTGATCGACCACCGCGCTGAATTCGTGCGGGGGAAGTTTCGGCGCGATGCGCCGCAGCGCGGCCTCGATTGCCGCCCGGTTCACTTCCGGATCACGCCGCCCGCCAGCCCGGCACGCACGCGGGTGAATTCGGCCGCCGTCTGATTGACGCGTGCCGCAAGCGCATCGCGCATGCGCAGCGCCGCATCCGGATCGCTCTCGAGCATCTTGAGAAAGAGCTGGCGCGGAATGCGCACCACGCTCGAGGGCTCGCGTGCGACCGCCGACACCGGGCGCCGCGTTTCGCTGATGAGCGCGATTTCGCCGATCAGCGCGCCCGGTCCGACGACCGTGGCTGCGCCATTGTCGCGCGCGACCAGATCGAACGACCCTTCCTGCACCACATAGGCGCCGTCCGCCTGCTCTCCCTCGCCGAACAGCGTGACGCCTTCATGCACGTAACGGTTCTCGGTGCCGATCGCCAGAATGCGCAGCGCGTCACGCCCGAGGACCGCGAGCGCCGGAACGCGCTGCAGGAAAGCGATGTCGTCCTCGATGCTCATGCGGCGCGGGAAGTCTCCATCACGGCATCAGCTTGTATCCGCCGCCTTCCGTCACCAGGATCGCGGGCGCCGACGCATCCTTCTCGACCTTCTGGCGCAGGCGATAGATGTGGGTCTCGAGCGTGTGCGTGGTGACGCCGGAATTGTAGCCCCACACTTCCTGCAGCAGCACTTCGCGCGACACCGGACGCTGCCCGGCTCGATAAAGGAAGCGCAGGATCGCGGTCTCCTTCTCGGTGAGCCGGACCTTGTTGCCCTTCGGGTTCATCAGCAGCTTCGAGCTCGGGCGGAACGTGTAGGGCCCGATGGTGAACACCGCGTCCTCGCTCGCCTCGTGCTGACGCAGCTGCGCGCGGATGCGCGCGAGCAGCACCGCGAAGCGGAACGGCTTGGTGACGTAGTCGTTCGCGCCCGACTCGAGCCCGAGGATCGTATCGGAATCGGTGTCGTGGCCGGTCAACATGATGATCGGCGCCTTGAAGCCGTTCTTGCGCAGGATGCGCACGGCCTCGCGGCCGTCCACGTCCGGCAGGCCGACGTCCATGATGACGAGATCCACGTGGCCGTTGCGGGCGGCCTGCACGCCCTTCGCGCCGGAATCGACCGCCTCGGCGTCGAATTCCTCGTGCAGCGCGAGCTGTTCCACCAGCGCGTCGCGCAGCTCGGTGTCGTCATCGACGATCAGGATTTTCCGCGCGTTGGTCATAAGCGCCTCCGGGGCCGGAACCCCTATACCGTTGCGCGAAGTAGAACATTCGGGCGACAAAGCGCAAGCGCTTGCAGCTATTGACTCTATTCGCGAAAGGCATCGATGGGACGGGTGTTGCGCACGCTCTATGTACGCTCGACGGCGGGGATTCGCACGCGTGGCGTGTTGCTCGCCGGACCGCACGCGATCCCGGTCGCGCTCGGACGCGGCGGCATCCTGGCGAACAAGCGCGAGGGGGACGGCGGGACGCCGCGCGGCACCTTCCGCCTGATCCGGCTGTGGTGGCGCGCCGACCGCACGATCCGGCCCCCGACCCTGCTGCCGTCACGCCGGATCGGCCCGAGCGATGCCTGGTGCGAAGATCCCGTGGACCGCCACTATAACCGCCCCATCCTGATACCGGCCGGCGCGCCGGGCGACCGGCTCCGCCGCGAAGACCATCTCTATGATTATATTATCGAAATCAGCCACAACACGCGC
>DATEKY010000395.1:0-3444 GCA_035277225.1 Xanthobacteraceae bacterium | reverse complement strand
GAGATCTCGCTCAGCCGCTGCGCCAGCAGCGTATCGGCGAGGTCGCTCAGGTTGCGCAGCGAGACGGTCGGCGAGGTGAGCGCGAGCGTGACGATCGGCGTGTCGGCCGGGTTCACCTTGGAATAGACCGGCGGGTACGGGAGATTGCGCGGCAGCGAGGCGCCCGCCGCGTTGATGGCGGCCTGCACGTCCTGCGCGGCCGAGTCGATGTCGCGATTGAGGTCGAACTGCAAGGTGACCTGGCTGATGCCGTAGGAGCTCGACGAGGTCATCGTGGCGAGCGAGGGGATCTGCCCGAACTGGCGCTCGAGCGGCGCGGTCACCAGCGACACCATCGTGTCGGGCGAGGCGCCGGGCAGCTGCGTCGTCACCTGGATCGAGGGAAAGTCCACCTGCGGCAGCGCCGAGACCGGCAGCCAGAGATAGCCGAGCAGCCCGCCGCACAGCACCGCGACGCCGAGCAGCGAGGTCGCGATCGGCCGCGTGATGAAGGGCGCCGAGACGTTCATTGCCTGGTGCTCGGGGGACTCGCCGTATTCTCGGAGCGGCGCCGCTCCTTGCCGTCGGTGTTCTCCGCGCCCGCCCCGCCGTCACGCTTGCGCCGGCGTTCGGACGGCGCGGGACTGGGCGCGGGCGGCGTATCGCTTGCGCCTGCCTCGCCCTCGCCCGCCTGCACGCGCACGCGCGTGCCGTTGGAGAGCCGGGTAAAGCCGGTGGTGACCACGCGCTCGTCCGGCTTCAGGCCCTCCGGGATCACCGCGCTGGTGTCGTCCTGCTGCCCGACCTTCACGGCGCGCACCACGGCCTTGCTGTCCGCGTCGACCGCATAGACGAAGGTTCCGCTCGGGCCGCGCTGCACCGCCGACACCGGCACCACGACGACCTGCTTCAACGTCTCGACCAGCACGCGCACGTTGACGAACTGTCCCGGCCAGAGCTGGAGATCCTTGTTGGGAAACTCCGCCTTCATCCGGATCGTGCCGGTGGTCTGGTCCATCTGGTTGTCGATCACCTGCAAGGTGCCGCGATCGAGCACCGTCTTGCCGTCGGCCGCGATGGCGTCGACCGGCAGCGTGCCCTGCGCAAAGGCCTTGCTGACCTGCTGATACTGCTGCTGCGGCAGGTTGAAGATGACCGAGATCGGCTGGATCTGCGTGATCACCACGACGCCGGTGGCGTCGTTTGCCTGCACCAGGTTGCCTTCATCGACCAGGCGCAGCCCGGTGCGGCCGTCGAACGGCGCGGTGATCTTGGTGTAGCTCAGCATCGCGCGGGTATTGTCGATCGCCGCCTGATCGCCCTGCACCTGCGCCTCGAGCTGCGCGACCAGCGCCTTCTGGGTGTCGGCCTGCTGCTTCGAGCCGGAGTTCGACGCCGCCAGCTTGGTGTAACGGTCGAGATCGATGCGCGCATTGGCGAGCGTCGCCTCGTCCTGCGCCTTCTTCGCCACCGCCTGATCGTATTGCGCCTGATAGGTGCGCGGATCGATCTCGGCGAGCACGTCGCCGCGCTTCACGTCCTGTCCCTCGCGGAACAGGATCTTGACGATCTGGCCGCCGACCTGCGGACGCACCGTCGCGGTGTTCAGCGCCTTGGAGTTGCCGACCGCGTCGAGATAGATCGGCACGTCGGTGCTGCGCGCGGGCGCGACCAGCACCGGCGCGGGCTGATCCTGGAACGCGCGCGCGCGCTTCTGCTTCTGCTGTTCCTGCTGCTTGCCCATGACCACATAGCCGCCGACCGCGGCGACGACCGCGATGACGACGAAAATGGGCAGAATGCGACCAAGCTTCATCGTGCGTCCTTTTTGGGCCGCGTCGCCGCGCGTCGCCCGCGGCCGCTCGCAATTTCATCCGGCAGTACCCAGCCGCCGCCGACCGCCTGGAACAGGCTGACGATCGCCTGCAGCCGCGTCAGGCGCACGATCACGAGCTGATCCTGCGCGGCGAACAATGTGCGCTGCGTGTTCAGCACCGTGGTGATGTCGATCGTGCCGGTGCGCAGCTGCGTCTCGGACAGCTCGTAGGCGCGCCGCGCGGTCGCGACCGCCTCGGTCTGCAGCTTCTCCTGCTCGGCGAGGTCCTGCACGGCAATCAGCGCGCGCTCAACGTCGCCGAAACCGGACAGGATCGCCTTGCGGTAAAGCTGCAGCAGCTCGGTGCGGCGTCCCTTCTGCAAATCGAGTTGGCTGAGCAGGCGGAAGCCGTCGAACAGCGGCTGGCTCAGGCTTCCGGCGACCGAATAGACCGCGGAGGCCGGCAGGAACAGCGTGTTGAGCGCGGTGCTGACATAGCCGCCCGAGCCGGTGAGCGAGATCGTCGGGAATAGCGCGGCGCGCGCGCTCTCGACATTGGCATTGGCGGCGGCAAGCTGCGCCTCGGCCTCGCGAATATCAGGGCGCTGCAGCAGCAGGTCGGACGGAAGGCCGGGCGAGACGCGCTGCGCCGCGATGCCGGTCAGGCTGCCGCCGCGCACGGTGACGCGCGCGGGCGCATCGCCGAGCAGCACCGCAAGCGTCGCGATGTTCTGGCGCAATTGCTGATCGAGCGGCGGGATGGCGGCGCGCTGCTGCGCGACCAGCGACTCCTGCTGCGCGATGTCGAGCCCGCTCGCGGTGCCGACGCTGATGCGGTCCTGATAGACCTTCAGGATGCGCTCGGCGGCGGCGACGTTGTCGCGCGCGATGCGCAGCCGGTCCTGCGCGGCGAGGATCTGGAAGTAGGTGTTGATGACGGTCGAGACCGTGGAGAGGACGATCACCTCGCGGTCGAAGCGGCTCGCGACCGCGGCGAACTCGGCCGAGCGCAGCAGCGCGCGATTCTTGCCCCAGAGATCGACCTCGTAGCTCGCATTCAGCACCGCGCTGAAGCGGTTGCTCTCGGTGCCGGCGGCGCGCGAGCGCTGCGCCGAGCCGTCGAAACTGACCAGCGGCAGCAGCGGCGCACCCGCAATGCGAGTCTGCGCGTCGGCCTGCTCGATGCGCGCGACCGCCGCCGCGATGTCGAGATTGGCCGTCTGCGCGCGCTCGACCAGCGTGGTCAGTTCGCGCGAGCGGAAGCCGCGCCACCAGTCCGGCGCCGGCAGCGCGGCGTGCGGCTTGACCGCAGCCGCGGCGCGATATTTGGGCGGGACGACGATGTCCGGGCCAGGCACCGTCTCCGTGGTCAAACAGCCGGACAGCAGCGAACCGAACGCAAGCGCGAACGCGCCGCGGATCGCATTCCGCCCGATCGTCCCGGCTCGCCCCTCTGTGCTCACGGTGTCGATTGCCTCTCGCTTCAGCGCGCGTTCGTCGTGGTGCGCGGTGATGGCCATTCGGACAATTTCACGCGCCCCTCGCGCGACATCTCAGCCGCAGCGCTCGCGATGATGTCCTGCATCGCCTGCTCGTAGACCGGACGTGCCGCGCGTGCCTCTTCGAAGGCCGCGCGCAATTGCGCGGCA
>DATEKY010000394.1:0-2772 GCA_035277225.1 Xanthobacteraceae bacterium | reverse complement strand
TGGCCCGGCAGGCGCACGCCGGCGCCGTCGAGCGCGATCTCCTGGGCGCGTGCGAGCCCTTGAAGCAGGGCGGTAAAGGCCGGCGCCGGAAGGCGCGGCTCGAGCTGCAGGCGCAGCCGCTCCAGGGCGATGCCGGGCAGGTCCGGATGGTCCGCGTGGAAGGCTTCGAGCGCACCCGTAAGCGCGCGCTTCAGGCGCAGCCAGACTGCAGGCGAAACGCCGAGCGTCGTCCCGGCGATGCGGATCGCGACGCCGCGCTCGACCGCCGCATCGATCTCGTGCGGACCGAGCGCGCGGTCGCGCGCAAACGCCGCAAGGTCGACGTACCACGGCGCGCGGTCGAGCAGCGCCGCGAGCGCGGCATCGGTACCGGCGATCGCGTGTGCGTCGAGCAGCGCGAGGCGCTCGGCCGTGCGTCGCCTGCGCGCGGGCGCGCGCAGATCGAGGAAGCATCCGCCCGCGATGGTGCGCTGCGCCGTGGTGTCGCGCAGCACGAAGCGGTCGTGCGCGGCCGCCGCGATCGGGCGCTCCAGCACGAGTTGCACCCGCGCCTGCGCGCCGGGGGCGACCGGTTCGTCGCCGAGCAGCACGACGCGCGCCGCAACGTCAGTCGCGGCGTGATGCAGCCGTACCGGCATCCATTGCGTCACCGGCTTTCGTTCGGACGCAAGCACGCGCAGGCTCGCGTCGATGCGCTCGGTCGGCGCGTGCAGGTCCGCATCGAGCACGACGTCGCCGCGCGCGATCGCATCCTTGGCGACGCCGTCCCCCACGAGGTTCAGCGCGCAGCGCTCCCCGGCCTCGCCGCGTTCGGCCGCACGGTTCTGCGCATGGATCGAACGCACGCGCGCCGGAAGACCCGAGGGACTGACCACGACATGATCGCCGACAGTGACCGCGCCCGACAGCACCGTGCCGGTGACGACGCTGCCGGCGCCCGCAAGCGTGAACGAGCGGTCGACCGCGAGACGAAAGCGCCCCCGCGCCGGGCGCGCCGTGATGTCGCGGCTTGCGGCGAACAGGCGCTCGCGCAACGCCTCGATGCCTTCGCCGCTGACGACCGACACCGGAATGATCGCGCTGCCGGCAAGCCCGGTCGCGGCGAGCGTGTTTTCGATCTCGGCCGTGACGTCGGCGCGCCGGTCCGGCGACGCCAGATCGGCCTTGGTCAGCGCCACGATGCCGCGCGCAATGCCGAGCAGGTCGACGATTGCGAGATGCTCGCGCATCTGCGGCATTATGCCGTCGTCCGCGGCCACCGCCAGCAGCACGAAATCGACGCCGGTCGCGCCGGCCAGCATGTTGTGCACGAACTTCTCGTGCCCCGGCACGTCGACGAAGCCGAGTATGCCGTCCGGCGCGGGCAGGTAGGCAAAGCCGAGATCGATCGAGATGCCGCGCGCCTTCTCTTCCTTCAGGCGGTCGGTATCGACGCCCGTCAGCGCGCGCACGAGTGCGGTCTTGCCGTGATCGATATGGCCCGCGGTGCCGACGATCACGGCGCGGGCTCTCGCGCATCGGGTGCCGCGAGGTCGAGCTTTGCAAGGTTCGCCAGGAACGCGTCGCCGTCTTCCAGACAGCGCAGGTCGAGCACGAGCGCCTGCTCCTCGATGCGTCCGATCACCGGCACGGGGAGCGCGCGCAGCGCGGACGCGAGCGCGTTGAGCGCGCGGCCCGCACCGCGCGAAGCATTCGGGCGGATCGCGAGGCCGGCGCTCGGCACTGTCTCGACCGGCAGCGCGCCCGAGCCGATCTGGCTCGCGCAGTCTATGTCCACGACGGTGAACGCTTCGCCGAGCATTGAACCGATCGGCGGCGCGAGCCGCTGCGCCAGCGCCGCAATGTCTTCTTGCCTGCGCGCCAGCAGCCGCAGCGTCGGCAGGCGTGCGGCGAGCCGGTCCGGATCGCGATAGAGCCGCAAGGTCGCCTCGAGCATCGCGATGCGCATCTTGTCGAGGCGCAACGCGCGCTTCATCGGGTTCTTGTTGATCCTGGCGATCAACGCCTTGCGGCCGACGATGAAGCCCGCCTGCGGGCCGCCGAGCAGCTTGTCGCCCGAGAAGGTGACGAGGTCGGCGCCGTCGGCGATCGCTTCGGCAACCGTCGGCTCATGCGCGAGACCGAAGCGTGCGAGATCGATCAGTGTGCCGGAGCCCAGGTCGTTGACCATCGGCACGTTGCGCTCGCGTGCAATGACGGCGAGCTCCTGCGGCGAAACCCCGCTGGTGAAGCCCAGGATGCGGTAGTTCGAGGTGTGCACCTTCAGCACCAGCCCGGTGCGCTCGCCGATCGCGCCGGCGTAATCGGTCGGGTGCGTCCGGTTGGTGGCGCCGACCTCGACGAGCTTCGCGCCGGCGCGCGCCATGATGTCGGGCATGCGGAACGCGCCGCCGATCTCGATCAGTTCCCCGCGCGAAACGATCGCGTCGCGGCCCTTCGCCAGTGTGTTGAGCACGATCAGCACGGCGGCGGCGTTGTTGTTGACCACGGTCGCGTCCTCGGCGCCGGTCAGCTCGCACAGCAGGTCGCGCAAGTGATCGTCGCGCTCGCCGCGCCTGCCGCTGTCGAGATCGAACTCGAGCGCGACGGCGCTGCGCATCGCTGCGACTGCGGCCTCGATCGCTTCCTCTGCGATCAGCGCGCGGCCCAGATTCGTATGCAGCACCGTGCCGGTGAGGTTGAACACCGGTCGCAGGTTCGGCTGCGCGGCGGCTTCGAGCCGGACCAGCGCGCTGGCGATGGCATCGTCCACCGAGAGCGCGGTGCGCGCGG
>DATEKY010000393.1:0-2734 GCA_035277225.1 Xanthobacteraceae bacterium | reverse complement strand
CCCTCTTTCCAGAAACCCGTGAACTCACGGAGCACCGGCGTGCCGCGGCGCAGCAGCACGAAGACCAGCATCATCAGCCCGTCGAGCAGGAACAGCCACGCGGTGTAGACGTGCGCATTGCCGGCCGTGCGCGCACCGATGCCGTCGACGACCGAATAGCCGCAGATCGTCACCGCGGTGAACAGCGCGAAGGCGACCGCGCGCCTGTCGAAATGCAGGTTGCGCCCGCCGCGCAACGACAGCAGGAACACGCCGCCGACCAGGACCAGGATGCCGAGCCAGGCGCGCAGGCCGATCGCCTCGCCGACGATGAACGTGCCGGCGATCGCGGTCATCAGCGGCGCCGAGCCGCGCGCGATCGGATAGACCTGCCCCATGTCGCCGGTGCGGTAGGCTTCGGTGAGGCCGATGAAGTAGCCGAGATGGAAGACCACCGAGGCAATCACCCACGGCCACGCGGCCGCAGGCGGAACGCCGAGAAACGGGATCGCCGGCAACACCACGAGCGCCGACACGATCGCGATCAGCGCCATCGCGCTGAACGGCTCGAGGCGGATCTTGAGAAACGCGTTCCAGCCGGCGTGGCACGCGGCGCCGAACAGGACGAGGAAGAAGACCGAGATGTCCACCTAAGCCTTCAGCTTCGCGCCGGCCGGATCGTACGGCGCCTTGAGGCCAGCGCGCACCGGCACGCGCTCGCCCGCGATGTCGATCTCGAAACGCGCCGCGAGCCACGCGTCGTCGACGCGCGACCCGCCGGTCGCCGCATAGCCGAGCGCCACGATGCCGCCGACGGTGTGGCCGTAGGCCGCCGAGGTAATGTCGCCGACCGGTTCGCCGTTGCGCAGCACCAGTTCGCCGCCATGCGCGATCGGCGTGTCGGGCGAGGTCGCGGCGAAGCTGAGCAGCCGGCGCGCGGGCGGCTTGCCCTTCGCGGCGCGCAGCGCATCGCGGCCGATGAAGTCGCCTTTGTCGAGCTTCACCGCGAAGGCGAGCCCGGCCTCGTAGGGGTTGTAGTCCGGCGTCAGCTCGCGGCCCCAGGCGCGATATCCTTTCTCGAGCCGCAGCGAGTCGACCGCGTAGTAGCCGGCATTGCGCACGCCGAGTTCTTTGCCCGCGAGCATCAACGCGTCGTAGACCGCGCCCGCCTCCTCGACCCGGACATAGAGCTCCCAGCCGAGCTCGCCGACGTAAGTGCGCCGCGAGGCCCACAGTGTCGCGCCCGCGATCGCGATCTCGCGGATCGCGCCGAACGGGAACGCCGCGTTGCCAAGTGGCGCCGCGGTGAGCCGCGCCAGCAGGTCGCGCGCGCGCGGCCCCATCACGGCGATCACGGCGTAGTCGGCGGTGACGTCGGTCAGCGTCGCGCCCTTCGGCAGGTGACGGGCGATCCAGTCGGCGTCGCGCGTGGCCTGTGCTGTGCCTGTCACCAACAGGAAAAGGCCTGTGGAAAGGCGCGCGATCGTCAGGTCGCTCTCGTAAGTGCCGCGCGCGTTGAGCAAACCGGTGTAGACCGTGGTGCCGGGCGGCACGCCGACGTCGTTTGCACAGAGTCGCTGCAGCGCACGTTCCGCATCAGGCCCTTGCAGCAAGTACTTGGAGAAGGAGGTCAAATCGGTGACCGTCACGGCCTCGCGGGTCGCCCGGTGCTCTGTCGCCGCAGAGTGAAACCAGTTCTGCCTGCCCCACGCATAATCGAGCCGCGCCTCGTCGGCCGAGGGCGCAAAGAAGTTCGGCCGCTCCCAGCCCATCTTTGAACCGAACAATGCATGTTGCGCCGCAAGCCGCTCAAAGAGCGGCGATTTTCGCAACGGCCGCGCCGACTGCAGCTCGCGGTTCGGCCACGGCATCATGTAGTGCAGGCCGAGCACCTCGCTGACGCGCTCTTTCAGGAAACGGTCGTCATTGTGGAACGGCGCGAAGCGGCGGATATCCACGGGCCATAGATCGAGCGTCGGCTCGCCATGCACGATCCATTCGGCAAGTGCCCGCCCTGCCCCGCCGCCGGACGCGATGCCGATCGAATTGAAGCCGGCCGCGACGTAGAAGTTCTTCAGTTCGGGCGCCTCGCCCATGATGAAGTTGTTGTCGGGCGTGAAGCTCTCCGGGCCGTTCATGAACGTCTTGATCTCGGCGCGCTCCAGCGACGGCAGGCGGATCAGTGCGTTCTCCATCAGGATCTGGAACTGGTCCCAGTCGTCGGGGAGCATCCCGAACTCGAAATTCTCCGGAATGCCGTCCATGCCCCAAGGCTTGGCCACCGGCTCGAAGCCGCCGACCAGGAGCCCGCCGACCTCCTCCTTGACGTAGATGTAGCCGTCCGGATCGCGCAGCACCGGCAGGTTGGGGTGCACGCCGTCGATCCGCCCGGTGACCACGTACATGTGCTCGGCCGAATGCAACGGAACGGTGACGCCGCACAGGCGCCCGACCTGCTTCGCCCACTGGCCGGCGCAGTTGATGACGATCTCGGCCGCAATGTCGCCGCGCGAGGTCGCAACCCCGGTCGCGACGCCGTTCTTCTGATGGATCGCCGTGACGCGCGTCTGCTCGATGATGCGCGCGCCGTTCTGGCGCGCCCCGCGCGCCAGCGCCTGGGTCACGTCGGCCGGATTGACCTTGGCATCGTCAGGCAGCCAGAGCGCGCCGAGCAGATCGTCGGTGCGCATCACGGAGTATTTCTCGCCGGCTTCGCGCGGGGAGATCAGCTCGCAGGCGACCCCCTGCGCGCGTG
>DATEKY010000392.1:0-4343 GCA_035277225.1 Xanthobacteraceae bacterium | reverse complement strand
GCACCTGTTCTTCATCAAGGACGTCGAGGCCGGCCTGGTGTGGATGACCAAGATCCTCACCGACCCGTTCCATGACGTCATGCTGTACTGGAAGTCGCCGCTCTATCTGCTGCGCGGCGAGCTGATCGATCCGCACCACGCGCAGCACGGCCGTCAGGGCGAAGTCGAGGACGAAGGCGAGGAGCTGCGCGAGCAGCCGGCCTAACCGCGCAACCTTATCGCGCAAGCCTTCAGATGCGATCAGTGGCGCTTGCCGAGGAATCGCTCGGCAAGCATTTCCTTCAGGATGGTGCGGCGGATGGTCTTGTTCGTCGCGCCCGCAGCTGCCCACCACCAGCCGTCGTGCTGCATCGCCTTTGCGGCGGCGACGAAGCGCTCCACCACCGCGTCGAAATCCGCATCGGTGTAGTTCAGGCTGAAGATCAGCCGCCCGGTGCCGATCCAGCTCAGCGCGAGACCCTCGGCGCGCAGGTAATACTGCAGCATCCAGTTGTAGCGCGACGGCGTCGTGTAGCTGATGGTCCAGATCGACGACAGGTTCGCGATCCGCACTGGCAGTCCTTCGTCGCGCAGGCGCGCGTTGAGGCGGTCGGTGCGCGCGTTCCAGGTGGCGTCGAGATCGACGTAGCGCGCGCGGATCTCCGCCGTGTCGAGCCGCGTCAGGAACTCGTGCATCGCGGCCATCACATAGGGATGCGAGTTGAACGTGCCGCGCGCAAAACAGATGTCGGCCGGGCGATCGTCGCTGTATCGCTTCATGAATTCGCGCGTGCCGCACACCGCGCCGACCGGGAAGCCGCCGCCGAGCGTCTTGCCGTAGGTGACGAGATCGGCCTTCACGCCGAAATACTCCTGCGCGCCGCCCATCGCGAGGCGGAAGCCGACGAAGATCTCGTCGAGAATCAGCACGATGCCGCGCTCGCTGCACACCGCGCGCAGGTCGCGCAGCCACGCGCGGTACGCAGCCTTGTCGAAATGGGCCGAGCGGCCACTGTCGACCAGCGAGGTATCGGACGGCGCGCCGGCGTTCGGATGCAGCGCCTGCAGCGGGTTGACCAGCACACAGGCGATGTCGCGCCGCGAGCGCAGCACCCGCAGGGTGCGCTCCGACATGTCGGTCAGGGTCAGCGTGTCGCGCGCCGGGACCGGATTGCCGACGCCCGGCTGCACGTCGCCCCACCAGCCGTGATAGGCGCCGCAGAAGCGCACGATACGCCGCCGCCGCGTGTGAAACTGTGCCAGCCGCACCGCCTGCATCACGGCCTCGGTGCCGGACATGTGGAACGAGACCTCGTCGAGACCGGAGATCGCGCGCAGGCGCTTCACGTTCTCGGCGATCGCCGGATGGTAGGAGCCGAGCACCGGTCCGAGCTCGCCCACGCGCTCGGCACCGCGCGCCATGCACTCCTTGTAGAAGTCGTAGCCGAACAGGTTGACGCCGTAGGAGCCGGTGAGGTCGTAGAACACGTTGCCGTCGAGATCGGTGACGGTGACGCCATGCGACGATTTGACGAACGTGCCGATCTTCAGGTGCGTGCGCACGACGCGGCTGAACTGGAACGGCACGCGGTAGGCGTCGGTGAACTGGAGGTCGGAGATCGCGCCGGACACTTCCACGGTCTGCCGGATCGTCGCGGGAAAGCGCTCGCGATACAGCGCAGCCAGCCGAAAGAAGCCGGCGCGGCGCTTCTCGGCAATGTCGGCAGGCGCGTCGTCGGCGTGGAAGAAGCGTCCCTCGTCATATTCGTAGAACGGCACCAGGGTGGCGAACAGGCGCGACATCCGCGCATGCCCGGTCAGCGATCGGTGCTTGGCGCGCGACAGCGCGAGCCGCGACTTGAGCTTGACCAGCGAGGCCGCGGTCGCGGCGGCGCCGGCCGCATAGAAGGCGAAGGACGTCGGCAGCGGTTCCATCGAATCGCGGTGTAGCGCAACGGGTTTTCGGGAATATGACGGTTCGATCTCAGGTTCTGAAAATATTGCAACAGGAAGACGTCAACTTCCTGCTCACCAACCGCATTCCGCGCCGGCTTGTGACGCAGCTCGTCGGCTGGCTCAGCCGCATCGAGCAGCCGCTGGTGCGTGATGTGTCGATTGCGGTGTGGCGGCTGTTTTCCGATCTCGACCTGAGCGAAGCGAAGAAATCCTCATTTACCAGCCTGCATGACTGTTTCGTGCGCGAGCTGAAGGAGGGTGCGCGGCCGGTCGATCCCGATCCCGCCGTGATGACCAGCCCGTGCGACGCGATCGTCGGCACCTGCGGCGCGATCGACGGCACGCGGCTGCTCCAGATCAAGGGGCTTTCCTATACGCTCGAAGACCTGTTGATCGATCCCGTGCTGGTCGAGCGCTATCGCGATGGCCATTATGTGACGCTGCGCCTCACCGCCAGCATGTATCACCGCTTCCATGCGCCCTATGACGGCCGGGTCGAGCGCGTCACATACATTGCGGGCGACACCTGGAATGTGAATCCGATCGCGCTCAAGCGCATCGAGAAGCTGTTCTGCCGCAACGAGCGCGCGGTGTTGCGTATGCGACTGACCGGCGGGCACGTCGTCGCGCTGGTTCCGGTCGCGGCTATCCTCGTCGCGGGGATCAGGCTTAATTTCCTGGCGAACCTGCGCGATCTCGACCATGACGGTCCGAAGACGACGCGCTGCGATGCGCCGTTCGCGAAAGGCGCCGAGATGGGCTGGTTCGAACACGGCTCGACCATCATCGTGTTCGCGCCGCGCGGCTTTACGCTAGGTGAAGCGGTGCACGAGGGCGCGCGCATTCGCATGGGCGAGCCGCTGATGCGCCTGCCGTGAGTTTTGCTATTGTCGCGTGATGAGGGGGCGGCCATTTGGGTTTGTTCTGGCGCTGCTGGCGATGGCGCCGGCGGTGCCGAGCGCGTCCGCGCAGCCGGTTACAAAACTCGGCGGCTACACGCTCGGGGCGGAGACCTGCGGGGGCTTTCCCAAGCTGCCGATTGCGATGCGTCCCGGCTATTGCGCCGGCATCGTCGCCAGCAAGGAGGACGGGCTGATCTTCCCGCGCACCCTCGTGCAGGTGCCGGGCACGCGCTTCTTCGTCGTCGTGGACATGGGCGGCTGGGACCCCGGGCGCGGCCGCACGTTGCTGCTCGATCCGGATGCACCGCAAGGCAAGCGCCTGACGACGCTGCTCGCCAAGCTTGACATGCCGCACGGGCTCGGCGTCGGTCCAGATCGACGCATCTATGTCGGCACGGCGGATAAAATCTTCCGCTTCGATCCGCTGGCGGCGGAGCCTGCGGCCACCGTCGAGACGATCCTGCGGGACCTGCCCGGGCGGAAGCCGAAGCTCGCCGATGGCACGGTGCTCACCCGCAGCGCGCATCCGCTCAAGCATTTCATGTTCGACCGCAGGGGGCGGCTGTTCGTGAACATCGGCGCGCCGAGCGAAAAGTGCGCGACCGGCACCGCCGAGACCAAAGCGTGCGCGGCCGGCGAGGGCGCTTCGCCGCTCGCCGCGGTGTGGATGTTCTCACCCCCTGCCGGCGGAATCTTCCCCGCGCTGCGTCCGGGCGAAAAGAACCCGCCGCACGAGGTGTTCGCGCGCGGCCTGCGCAACTCGATGGCGCTCGCCGCGCATCCGCGCTTTCCCGACGACGGCTTCGCGCTGCTGCAGGCCGAGAACGCGCGCGACCTGCCCGACGCCGACAGGCCGAACGAGGAGATCAATGCGCTCGAGCCGGGCCGCCATTACGGCTGGCCGTATTGCTATGACCTCACGACGGCGAGCGCGGAATACGCCGCGTTCCTCAAGGCCGGCGCCTACCGCAACCTGTGCAGCGATGCCGCGCGCTACCGCCGACCGCATTCGCTGCTGGCGCCGCACGGCGCGCCGCTCGGCATGCTGTACTACGACGGCACCAAATTTCCCGAGCTTGCCGGCAAGCTCATCGTCGGCCTGCATGGCTACCGGCCGACCGGCAGCCGCGTCGTCTATTACGACGTTGACGAACGCGGCTTCCCGCAAATCCAGCCGCCGCCGGTCCATTATCATGTCAGCTGCAGCGCGGCGCCGCGCGTCTTCCGCACCGAGCGCGAAGGGGAGATCGCGGCCGCGCAGCCGATCGAGCTGATCGGCGACTGGCACAAGGTGACAGGCGTGCGCCCGCGGGGCGCGCCGGTCGGCATGACGGTCGCCGCCGATGGCGCGCTCTGGCTCGTCGAGGACAAGAACCAGACCATCATCCGCATCGACGCGGAGCCGGAGTCCGCGGCGGTTGGCGCGCTGCCCTGCGGTAATCGCACGTCTGCCGAAATCGCGCGGCTGGTCGACAGGATGATGCGGAATCCCGAACTGCGCAGGAA
>DATEKY010000391.1:0-4442 GCA_035277225.1 Xanthobacteraceae bacterium | reverse complement strand
TACACTCTTTTCCACCGCGCTGATCCTCAACCTTGCGCCGAATCCGTTCATCGCCCTCGAGATCGCGTTCTGGCTGCTCGGCTCGCTGGAAGACCGTTCGCGCGATCATCTGGTCATCGCGGCGCCGTTCATGCTGGCGAGCTGGATCGTGCTGGCGAGCCAGGCGCGCGCGTTCCGCGCGCTGACGCTCGGCGAGGACGCCGCCGCCTCGCTCGGCGTCGACGTGGCGCGCACGCGCATGCTGGTGGTGGTCGGCGTCGCGCTCGGCGTCGGCGCGGCGGTCGCGGTCGCCGGCGCTGTCGGTTTCGTCGGACTGGTAGCGCCGCACTTGGTGCGCCGCGCATCCGGATCGGACCCGGCGCGGCTGGTGCTGCCGTCCGCATTGGCCGGCGCCGCGCTGGTGCTCGCCGCCGACATCGCGGTGCGGCTCGGGCCGTCCGCGGTCGAGATCAAGCTCGGCGTCGTCACGGCGCTGATCGGCGTGCCTATCTTCCTCTCGATGATCTTTCGCGAGCGCCGCCTGCTCGAAGAGGGCGCGTCGTGAGCGCGCTCGCGGCCAGCAAACTCACCGTTCGGCTTGGCGCACGTGCGGTCGTGCGCGACGCAAGCCTCGCGCTGAACCCGGGCGAACTGGTCGCGCTGGTCGGTCCGAACGGCGCCGGCAAGACCACCCTGATGCGCGCCCTTGCCGGCCTCATTCCGTCCGACGGCGCGATCGCGCTCGGCGGCAAGCCGATGCAGTCCCTGAAGCCGCGTGAACGCGCGCGCGCGATCGCCTATCTGCCGCAGGGCCATGTGTTCCACTGGCCGATGCCGGTGTCCTCGATCGTGATGCTCGGGCGCGCGCCGCATGCCGACACGTTCTCGGGCGTGACGCCCGACGATCGCGCCGCGGTCATGCGCGCGCTCGCGATGACCGAGACGGAAGGCTTCGCGGATCGTGCCGTCACCACGCTGTCCGGCGGTGAACGCGCGCGCGTCGCGCTCGCGCGCGCGCTTGCGACGCAGGCCGGCGTCCTGCTCGCCGACGAGCCGACCGCCGCGCTCGATCCGCGCCATCAGCTCACCGTGATGGAATTGCTGCGCAAGGCGGCGCATGACGGCGGCGCCGTGCTGGCCATCATGCACGACCTGACGCTTGCGGCGCGCTTCGCCGACCGCGTGGTGGTGATCGATCGCGGCGCGATCGTAGCGGATGCGACGCCGCATGAGGCGATGTCCAGCGAGCGGCTTGCCGCGGTCTTCGGCATTGAGTCCGCGACGGTCGAGATCGACAATAAACGCGTGCCCATCGCGGGCCGTGCGCTTTAGGATGAGAGCATGTTCGACCTGATCGTCCGCAACGCCACCCTGCCCGACGGGCGCAAACTCGATATCGGCATCCGCGACGGCAGGATCGCGGCGCTCGAGCGCGCGCTCCCCGGCGAAGCCGGCCGCAGCATCGATGCGCAGGGCCTGCTGGTCTCGCCGCCTTTCGTCGACATTCACTTCCACATGGACGCAACGCTCTCGCTGGGGCTGCCGCGGTTGAACCAGTCCGGCACGCTGCTCGAAGGCATCGCGCTGTGGGGCGAGCTGAAGCCGCTGCTGACGCCGGAGGCCGTGGCCGAGCGCGCGCTGCGCTACTGCGATCTCGCGGTCGCGCAAGGGCTGCTTGCGATCCGCAGCCATGTCGATATCTGCGACGATCGCCTGACCGCGGTCGATGCACTGCTCGACGTGAAGCAGAAGATCGCGCCCTATATCGACCTGCAGCTCGTCGCGTTCCCGCAGGATGGCTACTTCCGCTCCGCCAGTGCGGCGAAGAATCTCGACCGCGCGCTCGACAAGGGCATCGACGTCGTCGGAGGCATTCCGCATTTCGAACGCACGATGGAGGACGGCGCGCGTTCGATCGAGGTGCTGTGCGACATCGCGGCCGAGCGCGGCCTGCGCGTCGACATGCATTGCGACGAAACCGACGACCCGATGTCGCGCCACATCGAGACGCTGACGGCAGAGACGCAGCGGCGCGGCCTGCACGGCCGCGTCACCGGCTCGCATCTCACCTCGATGCACAGCATGGACAACTACTATGTGTCGAAGCTGCTGCCGCTGATGGCCGAGGCGCAGGTGCACGCGGTCGCCAATCCGCTGATCAACGTGGTGATCCAGGGCCGCCACGACACCTATCCGAAGCGGCGCGGCATGACGCGCGTGCCGGAGATGCGCAGCCATGGCATCAACGTCGCGTTCGGCCACGACTGCGTGATGGATCCGTGGTACTCGCTCGGCTCCGCCGACATGCTCGACGTCGCGCACATGGCGCTGCATCTCGCGCACATGACCTCGCGCGAGGCGATGCGCTATTGCTACGACGCGGTGACGTTCAATGCCGCGAAGGTGATGGGGCTTGAGGGCTACGGGCTCGAGGTCGGATGCAACGGCGATCTGGTGGTGCTGCAGGCCGCCGATCCGATCGAGGCGATCCGGCTGAAGGCGCGCCGGCTGTTCGTCGTGCGGCGCGGCAAGGTGATCGCCGAAAGCGCGCGGCAGCTGACGCAGATCGATCTGCCGGGGCGCAGCGGCACGGTCGATCCGGCGAGCTATGCGCCGAAGGCTGCCACGAGCTAGCCTGTCATCCCGGCCGACCCCGGCCTTGAGCCGGGGGAGAGCCGGGACCCATCCAGCAGCTTGATCATATCGTGATACATGGATCCCGGCTCTCGCTGCGCTCGGCCGGGATGACAGTCAGCGCTCGCTCTGACTCTTCTTATGCGCCGCCAGCGCGGCAAGCCGCTGGTCGCGCCAGCGGGTGAGCTCGGCGAGCTGTTCCGCGGTCGCCTGCTTGCCCCACTCGCGCAGGATGTTCGCGATGTTGGCGTCCTCGTACACCTCGACGCCGGCGGGCTTTGACTGCAGACGCTTGTAGAAGCCGGTATAGCGCGCGCAGTAATCCGCGATGCCGCCGGGCGCGTTGAGCTCGATTGTGGCGAACGGCCCCATGAACGACCAGCGCAGACCGAGGCCATCCTTGATGGTCTTGTCGAGATCCTGCGGCGAGACGTAGCCCTCGCCGACGAGGCGAAACGCCTCGGCGAGCAGCGCGCCCTGCAGGCGATTGAGAATGAAGCCCTCGATCTCACGCCGCACCACGATCGGCACCTGGTTGACCGACTCGTAGACCTGTTTGGCGCGCGCGATCGTCTCCGGCGCGGTCCACGGCGCGCCGACCAGTTCGACGATCGGTACCAGATGCGGCGGGTTGACCGGATGCGCCACGAGACAGCGCGCGCGGCCTTTCAGGTTCTCGGTGAACAGGCTCGCGACGATTGCCGAGGTGGATGACGCGAGGATCGCGTCGGGTGCGGCGAGTGCATCGAGCTCGGCAAAGATCGCGCGCTTGGCGTCGACCGTCTCAGGCACGTTCTCCTGCACGTAGCTCGCGCCGTCGAGCGCATCGGCGATGCTTTTGGCGGCGCGCACCCGCGCGGCGGACCCTTTCGGGTCGGCGACGAGGCCGTGCTTCGCCAGTTCGGCGAGGCCTTCGGAGACGAGGCCGAGCGCATTGGCGGCGGCGCCGTCGACCGAATCGTACAGCGCGGCGTCCCAGCCGGCGCGCGCGAACACCATGGCCCAGGCGCGGCCGATCAGGCCGGATCCGATGATGGCGATGCGGGGCATGGGGCAGTCTCTCCTGTTTGATCCCTCCCCCGAAGGGGGAGGGTGGCTGCGAGCGATAGCGAGCAGACGGGTGGGGTCAATGCGCGTTGCACGACCCCACCCCGGCTCACTTCGTTCGCCGACCCTCCCCCTTCGGGGGAGGGATAGATCACATCCACAGCTTCTGCCGGCGCAATTCGAGATCGTCGCGCAGCAGCTTCGATTGTCCGGTCCAGCTCACCGCGCCGCGTTCCAGGATCACGGTGCGGTCCGACAGCGCCAGCGCGAGATCGAGATGATGATCGACGATCACGATGGCGATCTCGTAGCGCAGCCGGTTGAACGCCTCGAACAGCTCCTCGGTGATCGCGGGCGAGAGCCCCTCGAACGGCTCATCCAGCAGCAGCAGCCGCACGTCGCCGGCAAGCGCGCGCGCGACCGCCACCATCTGCTGCTCGCCGCCCGACAGATAGTCGGCCGGCGTGTCCCAGCGCTGCGCCAGACGCGGAAACACCCACACGATCCGCTCGTCATCCCAGTGCACGCCGGCGCCGGTCTGGCGTTTCAGCCGCCCGAGCGCGAGATTGTCGGCGACCGTCATGCCGGCGAACAGCGCCCTGCCCTGCGGCACGTAGCCGATGCCGCGGCGCGCGATCACAGCGGAAGGAAGCCGCGCGATCTCCTCGCCGGCGAGCCTGATCGATCCGGTTTCCGGCGGCGCGATGCCGATCAGCGACTTGAGCAGGGTCGACTTGCCGGCGCCGTTGCGGCCGAGCAGCGCGACGATCTCGTTCTCCGAC
>DATEKY010000390.1:0-9682 GCA_035277225.1 Xanthobacteraceae bacterium | reverse complement strand
TCGCCGCGGCAACCGGCCGGCGTCCTGCGGACGCGCGTCGGGCCGGCGCAGATAGAGCGGCTTGGGCGCAGCGCCTTCCTCGCGCGCCGCGGCGCCGAGGCGCGCAACCCAGCCGATGTCGGGCGCCGCATGCGTCTCGACCTGAGGCGCCGGCGATCCGCTCGGCCAATGCGCGGCGACAAGCTCGGCCGCTGAGCCGGTGATGACCGCGGCTCCGGCCGGCACCGCGCGCACCGCCGCGCGCACGCGATCGAGCCGCGGCGTTACGATCGTTACACCGTTCGGCGCGAAGACCTGGAAGTAGACCTGCTCATTGCGCGCATCGATCGCCGCGATGATCGCGTGATCGGCGCGCGCGGCGACGTGCGGTGCCGCGAGGGCTGCGAGCGTCGAGAGCCCGACCGCGGGCTTGCCGGCGGCGAGCGCAATGCCTCGCGCGGCGGAAATGCCGACGCGCAGGCCGGTGAAGCTGCCCGGTCCGACGGTGACGGCGATGCGGTCGAGGTCGTGGAATTCGCAGCGGGCTGCGTCCATCACCCGCGCGATCACCGGCATGATCGCTTCGGCATGGCCGCGCTGCATCGCGGCGGATTCACTCGCCAGGATCGCGCCGGCGCGCGAGTCGAGAACGGCGGCGGCGCAAGCGCCGAGCGCGGTATCGATGGCCAGAATGCGCATGACGCCCCGCCCCTCAGCGTCCGCGTGAGACAGTGGAGAGCGTTAGATCGGCCGCACCTCAGTCACGTCCGGCACGAAATGGCGCAGCAGGTTCTGGATGCCGTGCTTGAGTGTCGCGGTGGAGGACGGACAGCCCGAGCAAGAGCCCTTCATCGCCAGATAGACGACGCCGTCCTTGTAGCCGCGGAACGTGATATCGCCGCCGTCGTTCGCGACCGCCGGGCGCACGCGCGTCTCGATCAGCTCCTTGATGGTCGCCACCGTGTCGGCATCGTCCGCCTCGAAGAACTCGCTGGCCTCGTTGGCCTCGCCGCTCTCGCCTTCCGTCACGACCGGTGCGCCGGACATGAAGTGTTCCATGATGACGCCGAGGATCGCCGGCTTGAGCTGCGGCCATTCGCCGTCCGACTTGGTGACGGTGATGAAGTCAGAGCCCAGGAACACGCCGCTGACGTTCGCCACGTCGAACAGCCGCTCGGCGAGCGGCGATTTCACGGCTTCCGCCTTGTCGCGCATCTCGAGCGTTCCGGTCGCCAGCACGGTGCGGCCGGGCAGAAACTTCAAGGTCGCCGGATTGGGGGTCGTCTCGGTCTGGATGAACATCGGGTTTCTCCGGGGCGCGCGCGTCCGCTGCCCGCCAAATCACCACCAATAGATGGTCTTTCGCGCCCGCAAGGTCAATGCGGGGCTTTCACCCGTGTCTGCCGGCCTGTCCGGCATCATCTCATGACGCTTCCGCGCCGCTGGCATGGCGCCATCAACTCATTTTCAGCCAATCCCCACAGGGAATTCGTAAATGTTCCGTGAGACATGTTCCGACACCTGAATGTCCATCATCCGGGCTTGGAAATGGGTGTCATGACCACGCACGCCGAAGCGAGTGCCGCGACGCTGCCGGCGCCGGGGCTTAATGTCTCGGCGCGGGCCGTCACGGTGCCGGCCGTTGTGGCACTGGCGGCCTTCGCGGCGCTCCTGCTCATTGTCGGTCCCCGCCACGAAGCCTGGTTCGACGAAGCCCAGGCATGGCTGGTCGGCCGCGACGTCTCGCTGTGGACCCTGCTGACCGAGCGCCTGCCGTACGAGGGTACGCCGGCGCTCTGGCACGGCCTGCTCTGGCTGCTCTCGCACGCCGGAATGCCTTTCTCCTGGCTGTGGGCAGTGAGCGCGGCGTTCGCGTGTGCCGGCGCCTGGATCATCCTGACGCGCGCACCCTTCCCGTTCTGGCTGCGCGTCGGAGTGATCTTCTCCTATTTCGTGGCGTATCAATACGCCATCGTGGCGCGCAGCTACGCGCTCGACCTGCTGCTCATCCCGCTGCTCGCCGCGACTTTCGCAGACCGCTTGCGCCGGCCGGTGCTCTACGGCGTGCTGCTTGGGCTTTGCGCCAACATCAACGTTCACAGCCTCGTCATCGCGGCGGTGTTGTCTGCCGAGTTCGTCGTCGCGGCCTGGCGCAGCGGTGCGTGGCGCCGCGCGCATGTGCTGGGCGGCACCATCTCTCTGCTGCTCGGATGCCTCGCCGCGCGGCAGGCCTTCCCGCCGCCGGACTCGAGTTTCGCCGACGCGACCTTCCTCATGGGTGAACGCGGCCAGCTCATGATCGCCGAGGCGTTCATCGACCGCCTGGATATTCTGAGCCAGCTACCGCCGAGCGACAACACGCTGACCTTGGGCGCGCTGGTCTCGCTCGTCCTGCTCGCGCCGACCATCATGCTGGTGACGCGTGCCGGTGTCAGCCTCGTCGTCTGCGCGCTGTTCGCCGGCCTGATTGGATTCTCCGTCGTCAAATACGCCAACGCCTGGCACGGCGGGCTGCTGTTCCTGGTGTGGATTTTCGCGCTGTGGATCGGCTGGGGCATGCTGCGGGAACTCTCCTCCGCCGAGCGTCGCCTCGTCATTGGCAGCGTCGCGCTGATCGTGTTCGTCAACGTCTTCTATACGGGGTGCGCGGCGTTGCGCGACATCCGCGAACCCTATTCGGCCGGCCCGGCGGCCGCGAAACATCTCGTGCACGATACGCCGATCGCGGCCGCAGGCTTCAAGACCTTCGCCGTTCAGCCGTGGTTCGATGCGAACCTGTTTCAAAACTATCATCACGGTACGCCCCTCGTGGCGTACTACACTTGGCGCAAGGGCACGACTTTCCGGCCCGACAGCACGCTCGAGTTTTGGCGCGCGCTCGTGGCGGAAGGGCGTTATGGCTCTCTACTACTCTCCAATCACACGCTCGGGCCCGACCTCCTCGGGCAATACCTCGCCGTTGCGCGCGAGGCCGGCTATTGCAAGTCGGCTGAATTCCCCGGGGGCCTGATCTGGAAATCCTACGTGCGCGAAAGCGACGGGCTGATCATCTTCCGCCGCTGCGGCGACGCGGCGCAATCGCACGCCGGATCAAACGGCGATCTCGTTCGCTGATTGGTGCGTCTCACGACAGCGCGTCGAGATCCTCGTCGCTGAGATGCCCCGGCACGATCGCCACCGGAATCGGATACGCCGCAACCGTCTTGCCGAGGCTCGCGACCAGCGGTCCCGGGCCTTCCTTGCCGGTGGCGGCGGCCAGCACGAGGATCGCGATGTCCTCGTCCTGGTCGATCAGCTTGAGGATCTCCTCCGCCTTTTCGCCGTCGCGGATCACGCGCTCAGGCGTGATGCCGGCGACGCCGTTGGCGCGGCTCGCGAACTCGTCGAGCTTCTGGTCGGCGGCCTCGTGCGCCTCGGCCTTCATGATGTCGGCAACGCCGAGCCACTGCTGATGCCGGCCATGCGGCTCGATCACGAGCAGCATGACCACGCTGGCGCCGATGCGTGCTGCGCGGCGGCTCGCGTAATAGACCGCGCGGTCGCATTCCGGTGATTCATCGATGACGACGAGGAACTTCGGCTTGTGCCCCGCCTCGTAGCTGCGGCGCTTAAGGCTCATCGGCGCTCCCCGGGAATGTCCACCCTCGGTCCCGGCCGATCATGCTTGCATGGCGCCCCGCCCGCCGACAAGCGCCAGCGCCGCCTGATTTCTCGCCATCCCGCCGCTGTGGTATATTTCCCATATGGATAGCCGGGATGCGGTTGCGACACTCCGCCAGCACGAGAGCGAGCTGCGCGCGCGCGGTGTCGCGCACGCCGCGGTGTTCGGCTCAGTTGCGCGCGGCGACCATCGGCCCGGCAGCGATCTCGACATCATGATCGACGTCGCGCCGGAGGCGCGGCTGACAGTCTACGGCTATGTCGACCTGAAGGACTACATCGCGGGCCTGTTCGACGGCCCGGTCGATGTTGTGACGCGCGATGCACTGAAGCCTTACGTGCGCCCTGTCGCGACGGCCGATGCCATCTACGCGTTCTGACGCCGAGCAGTCTGCATTGCGCGACATGCTCTATCATGTCGATCTTGCATCGCGTTTCGTTGATGGATGCAACGCGCAGACATTTCAAGCCGATTTGCGAACGATCTACGCGGTCACGCGCTGCCTTGAAATCATCTCTGAGGCATCGCGCCGATTGTCCGACGGCTTGAAAGCGCGTCACCCGGCCATCGAATGGAAGCAAATGGCGGGCGCGGGCAACGTGTACCGCCACGACTACGAGGACGTGGCTGCCGGATACGTCTGGGAAACGGTGCAACGCTCCTTGCCGCCGTTGCGCGTCGTCATTGCGCAAGAGCTTGCTCGCACCGGCTGACAGTCATGCCTCAATGCCGGATGAAGCCCACAATGTCCTTCACGGCATTCATGGTCTCGGCGGCGATCGCGCCGGCGCGATCGGAGCCGCCGGCCAGCACCGCGTCGATGTGCGCCGGGTCGGCGGTCAGGCGCTTCATCTCGGCGGCGATCGGCGACAGCTTTGCGACCGCGAGATCCGCGAGCGCCGTCTTGAATGTCGAGAACTGCCCGCCGCCGAACTGCTTCAGCACCTCGGCCTTGGTGGTGTCGGCGAGCGCCGCATAGATGCCGACCAGGTTGTCGGCCTCCGGACGCGGTTCCAGCCCCGCCTCCTCGCTCGGCAACGCGTCAGGATCGGTCTTCGCCCGGCGGATCTTCTGCGCGATCGTGTCGGCATCGTCGGTCAGGTTGATGCGCGAATTGTCCGAGGCATCCGACTTCGACATCTTCTTGGTGCCGTCGCGCAGCGACATGATGCGCATGCCGGGACCCTGGATGATCGGCTCGGTGAGCGGGAAGAAGCCGCCCTCGTGGCCGTTCGCCGCGATCGACTCGGCAAAGTCGTTGTTGAACTTCTGCGCGATGTCGCGCGTCAGCTCCAGGTGCTGCTTCTGGTCCTCGCCGACCGGGACATGCGTGGCGCGATGCACCAGGATGTCGGCGGCCATCAGCGCCGGATAGGCGAACAGCCCGACCGAGGCGTTCTCTCGGTCCTTGCCGGCCTTCTCCTTGAACTGGGTCATGCGGCCGAGCCAGCCCATGCGGGCGACGCAGTTGAACACCCAGGCGAGCTCGGCGTGGCCCGCGACCTGGCTCTGGTTGAACACGATGTGCTTCTTGGGATCGATGCCGCAGGCAATGTAGGCGGCGGTCACCTCGCGCGTCGCGCGCCGCAGCTCCGCGGGCCCGCCCCAGACGCTGACCGGCACCGTGATGGCGTGCATGTCGACGACGCAGTAGATGCAGTCATAGGTCTGCTGCAGCTCGACGAAGCGCTTGATCGCGCCGAGATAGTTGCCGAGATGCAGGTTTCCGGTCGGCTGCACGCCGGAAAACACGCGTTGTTTGAACGCCATGAGGCGGCTCCGATTGCGGCGCGTCCCATGCCACGGGGAACGCCAAGCGCGCAAGTCCGATGGGCAAAATGGGCGTTCCCGTCGTCTTGCCGCCCGAAGCTCGCCCGCTATATTGCGCGGCCTTTCGCTCAAGCAGGAGTTCGCCGATGTCCCTTCAATTCGATGTCCTCGGCATCGGCAATGCCATCGTGGACGTGATCGCCCGCACCGAAGACGACTTCCTCGTCAAGCACGGGATGAACAAGGGCGCGATGGCGCTGATCGACGAGCCGCGCGCGGAGGCGATCTACGCCTCGATGGGGCAGGCGACGCAGTCGTCGGGCGGCTCGGGCGCCAACACGATCGCCGGTGTCGCAAGCTTCGGCGCGCGCGCCGCCTTCGTCGGCAAGGTGAAAGACGACGCGCCCGGCAAGGCGTTCACCCACGACATCCGCGCCATCGGGGTCAATTACACGACGAAGCCCGCCACCGACGGGCCCTCGACCGCGCGCTGCTACGTGCTGGTGACGCCGGACGGCGAGCGCACCATGAACACGTATCTCGGCGCGGCGCAGAACCTGACGCCGGCCGATCTCGACGAAAAGCAGATCGCGTCGGCCGGCATCACCTATCTGGAAGGCTATCTGTGGGATCCGCCGCAGGCGAAGGAAGCCTTCCGCAAGGCGGCGCAGATCGCGCACGGCGCGGACCGCATGGTCGCGCTCACGCTGTCCGATGCGTTTTGCGTCGGGCGCTATCGCGACGAGTTCCTCAACCTGATGCGCAGCGGCGCGGTCGATCTGATCTTCGCCAACGAGAGCGAGCTGAAGAGCCTGTACGAGACCTCCGACTTCAATAGCGGCATCGCGGCGCTGCGCGATGACGTGAGGCTCGCGGTGGTGACGCGCAGCGAGAAAGGCTGCGTGGTCGTCTCGCGCGACAGCAACGAGGCGGTCGCGGCCGCGCCGATCGACAGGCTGGTCGACGCGACCGGCGCGGGCGACCTGTTCGCCGCCGGATTCCTGACCGGGCTTGCGCGCGGCCAGGATCATCGCAACAGCGCACGGCTCGGCGCCATCGCGGCCGCGGAAGTGATCCAGCATCTCGGCGCACGGCCGCAGACCTCGCTGAGGGCCCTCGCAGCGGACGCCGGCTTCACTATATGAGGGGCTTCCGCCCTCTCATGTGAATCTCCCCATGCAGCCGCTCAAAGTCACCGTCGTGCCGGTCACGCCGTTCCAGCAGAACTGCTCGATCGTCGCCTGCACCGCCACCAACCGCGCCGCGATCGTCGATCCGGGAGGCGACGTCGCGAACATCCGCGCGGCGATCGATCAGCTGAAAGTCGAGCCGGAGCGGATTCTGCTGACGCACGGACATATCGATCACGCCGGCGGCGCGGCCGAGTTGGCGCAGGCGCTGTCGCTGCCGATTGAAGGGCCGGACGAACGCGACGCCTTCCTGCTCGACAATCTCGAAGCGCAGGGGGCGCGCTTCGGCATCGAGGACATCCGCAACGTCAGGCCGACGCGCTGGCTGGTCGAAGGCGAGACCGTCTCGGTCGGCGACCTCACGTTCAACGTGCTGCATGTGCCGGGTCACACGCCCGGCCACGTGGTGTTCGTGAATGCGCCGGCACGCTTCGCGCTGGTCGGCGACACGCTGTTTCAGGGCTCGGTCGGGCGCACCGATTTTCCCTATGGCAATCACGACGAGCTGATCGGCGGCATCAGGGCGAAGCTGTTGCCGCTCGGCGACGACGTCACGATCCTGCCGGGACATGGGCCCGCGTCGACCATCGGGGCGGAGCGCAGCGGTAACGGATTCCTGCAAAGATGACGTGAATTTGCCGCGGCACGGCAACATTTCGTTAACCAGCCGGTAAGTTCTGAAAGTTACCAATGGATGAATTTCGCGCCATTGGAAACGCCGCCATGTCGAGCGATGAGACGCCCAAAATCGAATCCAAGATCGAGCCAAAGATTGAGCCGGTTCTGACCATCACGGACGCGCCGCCGATCGTCGCGGGCCTCGAGCCCGCCAAGCCCGAGATCGAGCCAAAGCTCGAACCCAAGGTCGAATTACCGAAGGCCGAAACGCTTCCGGAGGCGCCCAAGCTCGAGAAGATCGAGGTAAAAGCCGAGCCAAAGGCTGAACCGAAGATCGAGACCAGGACCGAATTCCCGAAGTTCGACCTGTCGGCCAGCCAGGCGCCGAACGCCTCGGCCGCACCGAAGATCACGGCGTCCGCAACCGTCATTCCGCTCAAGAAGCCCGAGCCTGCGGCAGCGGCTGCCCCGGCCCCGCAGTCGCGCAACGCCCGCTTCGCGCTGCTTGCCGCCTGCGTCGCCATCGCGGCAAGCTTCGGCGCGGTCGGCGGATCGCTCGGCGTGGCCAAGTTCGGCCCGATGGTCTCGTCCTCGACGGTGGCTCCTGCGGCACCGATCGCGAAGGAGCACCTTGCCGAGGAGGTGAAGGCGCTGAAGGATACCGTCGCGCAACTGCGCGCCACCACCAACAAGCTGGGCGACAATTTCGCCGCCCTGAAGACGAGCGTCACGGCCGCCTCGGCGCAGAACGGCAAGATCGCCGAGGCGCTCGAGCGCATCGAAAAGAGCCAGGCCGAGCAGCGCAAGGCCGCGACTGCAGCCGCGGCGCCGGCCGTATCGACCACGGAAGTCACCGGCTCGATCGCACAGAAGCAGGCCGCGGCGCCTGCCGTGCCGATGGTGCTCGGCACGCCGCCCACCACCTTGAAGCCGCCTGCCGTGCCGGGCTTCGTGCTCCGCCGGGTCTATGACGGCGCCGCCCTGATCGAAGGGCGCGACGGCATGATCGAGGTCGAGCCGGGCATGGTCGCGCCGGGACTGGGTCGCGTCGAATCGATCAAGCGCGAGGACGGCCGCTGGGTCGTCGTTACCGCGCGCGGGATCGTCCGCTAAGCTCGATTAGTTGCCGACGACAGAATGCCGTTGCGGCATGCCGCAACGGCATAAGTATTTAAAAACAAGGCTCATTTCATTAACGTTAGCAGTTTGGAAACGCCGGTCCGTTGAAATCGTGCTCAGACGATTCAGCAGGACACCGCCATGCCTTCCGACCCAGGCGTCCCGATCGCGAAGTCGCCCATCCTCGCCGCGGCCGGCATCTCACTCGTCATCGCGCTCGGCGCGGTGCTCGGCACGACCGATATCGCGACCCTTCAGGATGCGCTCAGCGGCCGATGGCTGACGCGCCCATATACCGAGACGCAGCAAAGTCACACGGTTGCAATCGCGGCACTCGAGCAGAGCATCGGCGGCGTTTCGCGCGACATCGATTTCGTCGCGTCGCGCGCCGATGCGACGGCCCGGCGCAACGAGGATCGCACCGCCGGCCGCTTCGCCCAGATCGATGCCGAGATCGCGGCGCTGAAGGAGAAGCTCCTCGGCGTCCAGCTCACGCAGCTGATCTCGTCGCGCACCGACACGCTGGGCACGCCGGCGGCGAGCGACGCGACCGGATTGCGCTCCTCGCTCACCGAACTCACCGCGGCGCACCACAACTCGGTCGCGGCGATCACGCGGCGGCTCGACCGGATCGAGGTGAAGGTCGGGCTTTCGACCGACGTCACCACGCCGGTGGCCAGTTCGGTTCGCAAGACGATCCGCCGCGCCGTGAGGATGAGACGGCCGACCGTGCCCCCGCCCACCGATACGACCATGTCGTCTCCGCTGCGGCTCGATCAGGGACATCTGTTCAACGTGAAGCCGGTCAGCCAGCAGCGCCGGCCGCTGCGCCTGACCAGGCTGCCTGATTAGTCGGAGCATGATCTTGTCCGAAAACCGGCGCCCACTTTTCGGGATCATGCTCTAGCATCTGCGGCCAATCGCGGCATTCGATCTTTCCGCCTTCTTGCGCTATCCATAAGGAGCCGGACGATTACGGAGTGACCGATGGCGCGCGCCGCTCTGCTTGGCCCTCTCCTTGGCCTCATCTTCCTGTCGCCGATTGCGGCGCTCGCGCAAGGCGCCGCGCCTGCGGCAAAACCCGAGATGAATGAGACCTGTCCGGGCCTGGTCGCCGAGCGTGCGCGCCCAATTCCTGCAGCATTCCGCGTCGCGGCCCTGAAGGACGGCGAGGCGCGCATCAACTACATCGGCCACTCGACCTTCCTGATCGAGAGCCCGCGGCTGGTGCGCATCGCGACCGACTACAATGATTATGTGAAGCCGCCGATCCTGCCCGATATCGTGACGATGAACCGGGCTCATTCGACGCATTTCACCGAGCGGCCCGAGCCCGGCATCAAAT
>DATEKY010000389.1:0-2039 GCA_035277225.1 Xanthobacteraceae bacterium | reverse complement strand
CGCCCCAAGGATTCGCGGCTTGTCGCTGTCGCGCACCGATACGAAGACGGTGCCGTTCTTGGGCAAGCGGGCGCCGCCGCCGAGCTGGCTCTTGGCGAAGGCGACGCTGTAGTCGCGGTCGAGGCCCATGACCTCGCCGGTCGATTTCATCTCCGGACCAAGCACGGTGTCGACCTTGTCGCCGAACCGGCCGAACGGGAACACCGCCTCCTTCACGCCGACGTGCTTGAAGCGTTTCATGTCAAACGACAAAGGCGGCAGCTTGAACGAGGCGAGCTTCTCGCCGGCCATGATCCGCGCCGCGATCTTGGCCACGGGCAGCCCGATCACCTTGGCGACGAACGGCACGGTGCGCGAGGCGCGCGGGTTCACTTCCAGCACGTAGATGGTGCCGGCCTTGATGGCGTACTGCACGTTCATCAGCCCGCCGACTTTCAGCGCGAGCGCGAGCGCGCGGGTCTGGCGTTCGAGCTCGGCGATCGTCTCGACGCTGAGGGTGTGCGGCGGCAGCGAACAGGCCGAGTCGCCCGAATGGATACCGGCCTCCTCGATGTGCTCCATGATGCCGGCGATGAACGTGTCCTTGCCGTCGGCGAGGCAGTCGACGTCGACTTCGGTCGCGTCGGACAGATAGCGGTCGAACAGCAGCGGATTTTTCCCGAGCACCGTGTTGATCTGCCCGGTCTTGTCGTTCGGATAGCGCGCCTTGATGTCGTGCGGCACGAGCTCCGGCAGCGTCCCGAGCAGATAGTCGCCGAGCTGGCCTTCCTCGCGGATGATCTGCATCGCGCGGCCGCCGAGCACGTAGGACGGCCGCACCACGAACGGATAGCCGAGGTCGGCCGCGATCAGGCGCGCCTGCTCGACCGAATAGGCGATGCCGTTTTCCGGCTGCTTCAGCTTCAACTGGTCGAGCAAGTGCTTGAAGCGGTTGCGGTCCTCGGCGAGATCGATCGCGTCCGGCGAGGTGCCGAGGATCGGGACGTCGGCTTTCTCCAGAGCCTCGGCGAGCTTGAGCGGCGTCTGTCCGCCGAACTGCACGATCACGCCGTGCAGCGTGCCGCTGGAGCGCTCGGTGTCGATGATCTCGAGTACGTCCTCCGGCGTCAGCGGCTCGAAATAGAGCCGGTCGGACGTGTCGTAGTCGGTCGACACAGTCTCCGGATTGCAGTTGATCATGATGGTTTCGTAGCCGGCTTCGTTCAGCGCGAAGCAGGCGTGGCAGCAGCAGTAGTCGAACTCGATGCCTTGCCCGATACGGTTCGGGCCGCCGCCCAAAATCACGACCTTCTTCTTGTCGGAGGGCTGCGCCTCGTCGACCACGCTGCCGGCGAACGGCGTCTCGTAGGTCGAATACATGTAGGCGGTGGGCGAGGCGAACTCGGCCGCGCAGGTGTCGATGCGCTTGAACACCGGACGCACGCCGAGTGCGCGCCGCGCGGCGGTGACGTCGGCTTCCGGACGCCTGGTGAGGACCGCAAGCCGCGCATCGGAAAAGCCCATGGCCTTGAGATTGCGCAACGCACCGGCGGTGGTCGGCAGGCCTTTCTGGCGGATCTGCGCTTCCATCTCGACGATGCCGCGAATCTGCGCCAGGAACCAGGGATCAATCCTGCACGAGGCGAAGACCTCGTCGTCGGAGAAGCCGAGGCGCATCGCCTGCGCGACGGTCAGCAGCCGGTCGGGTGTCGGCGTGCCGAGCGCCGCGCGGATCACGTTCTTGTCGTCGCCCTGGCCAAGCCCGTCGATTGCGACTTCATCGAGCCCCGTGAGGCCAGTTTCCAGCGAGCGCAACGCCTTCTGCAAGCTCTCCTGGAATGTGCGGCCGATCGCCATCGCCTCGCCGACCGACTTCATCGACGTTGTCAGCACCTTGGAGGCGCCGGGAAACTTCTCGAATGCAAAGCGTGGAATTTTCGTGACCACGTAGTCGATGGTCGGCTCGAACGAGGCCGGGGTCGCGCCGCCGGTGATGTCGTTGGCGATCTCGTCGAGCGTGTAGCCGATCGCGAGCTTGGCGGCGACCTTGGCGATCGGGA
>DATEKY010000388.1:0-7837 GCA_035277225.1 Xanthobacteraceae bacterium | reverse complement strand
CGCCATCCTCGGCATCATGCTCGGCCTGATCGCCGGCTATGCGCGCGGCTCGGTCGACGCCGTCATCATGCGCGCCGCCGATATCCAGGCGACGTTTCCGGCGATCCTGATCGCGATGCTGGTCGACGGGACCTCGCGCGCGCTGTTCGGCAACCAGCGCAACGACCAGGTCGTGTTCTGGGTGATGGTGCTGTCGATCGGGCTGTCGTTCTGGGTGCAATATGCCCGCACGGTGCGCGGGCTGACGCTGGTCGAAAAGAGCAAGGACTACGTGCTCGCCGCGCGGCTGATCGGCATCAGCCCGGCGCTCATCCTGTTTCGCCACGTGCTGCCGAACGTGGTCGGCCCGGTGCTGGTGATCGCGACCATCAATCTGGCGCTTGCGATCATCACCGAGGCGACGCTGTCGTTCCTCGGCCTCGGCCTGCCCTCGACGCAGCCCTCGCTCGGCACGCTGATCCAGATCGGGCAGAAATATTTGTTCGCCGGCGAATGGTGGATCGCGATCTTCCCCGGCATCACGCTGGCCGCGCTGGTGCTGGCGGTCAACCTGCTCGGCGACTGGCTGCGCGACGCGCTGAATCCAAGGCTGCGCTGACGGCATAAGGCGAGAACTGGGATCGGCGGCTCGCATCCCTTGCGTCAACTACCGGTATCCGGTACTAATCTTGACGTGCAATACGAATGGGATAATCGCAAAGCCGCAGAGAATCTTCGCAAACATGGCGTCGACTTCGCGGACGCGATTGCTGCCCTCGAAGACCCGAACCGGCTGGAGGATATTGACGCGCGAGACGAGTACGACGAGGAACGAATCCAGGCGATCGGAATGGCGCACAGCGGCGTCCTATTTGTCATCGTGACGCTTCGCGATGAAGACCTCTGCAGAATCATATCGGCCCGAAAGGCCACACGACATGAGCAAGACCGGTATTACGCGGGTGACGGTGAAATCTGGTGAGCCTCGGCCACGGGGCGATACCGATTGGGCGCGGCTCCGCGCCATGACCGACCGCGAGGTCGCGGCCGCTGCGGCGTCCGATCCGGACGCACAGCCCCTCACCTCCGAACAGCTGGCCAAGATGCGCCGGGTATCCCGCGTCAAGGTGCTGCGACAGCGCCTCGGGATGACACAGGCAGAGTTTGCTGAAGCCTTTCACCTGCCGATCACGACGTTGCGCGATTGGGAGCAACACCGAAGCACGCCCGATGCGCCGGCGCGCGCATTGTTGTTGGCAATCGAACGCGATCCCGAGGTCATGCGGCGACTGTTGGCGGACAAGGCAGCGTAGCCAACTACGCTGCAGCTGCGTGCCTCACCGTCCGGCCGACGCAACCGCGGTGGGCGCAATCCCGTATCGATACTCTGTGTGGTTGACCGCGTGGGAGCAATCGGTCAGGTAGTGCGGTGCGTTATCAGCCAGTCCGGAACATTATGAGTTCGAGTACCTTGCGCTGGCTGCTGGGGGCGGCGCTTGGTTTCGCGCTGCTTTACGCGACCGGGATCAACCGCAATCTGTTTTTCCTGGCATTCGGCCTGAGCTGTACCGCCGTCGCGGTCGTCTGGGCGAACAGCGCGCTCGTTCGGCTTGCCGCGGCGATCGTCTTCCTTGCCAGCGCCGCCGTGACGGTCTCGGCCCCCCTGCCCCCGCGCGTCGATGTGCAGGCGGGCCTGACCGACGGCCTGCGCAAGCTCCCCGCCGGCGTGCCCGTGATATTCCGGTTCCAGCTTCACGGCATCGAACAGCATCGCGCGAAGTGCGGACCGCTCGACCCCTATGCCATCGTCGTCGGGGCCGGCCTCACGGCGCTCGACGTGTCGGTCAATGGCGCGGCACCGCTCGGCATCGGCATCGAGTACGCGCGTGACGTCAATCAGCGCGTGACCGCGTGGGTACGATTGCCCGACGACGTCAAGGACGCGGTCGAGCTGAAGCTCATCCCGCGCGAAGAGGTCGCGCTCTACCAGGGACCGGAGGTGTCCGGGCACGATGTTTACCCGGACGCCGTCTATCTCATGTTCGCGAACACGGAATGCCGCGTCGTCTATCATGTTCGGCGGACGCCGAATGATTGACGCGAGGCCCGATCGCTGGTTGGTCCGGGCGCTCCAGCTCGTCCTGGTGCTGCTGGTCGGATGGAATCTGTTCGCCTACGGCGGCGTCGAGAACGAGCAGTTCACCTCGCGGCACTACTTCCCCAAACTCGAAGTGTATTACGGCGGTTATGGCCAGGAATATTTCGTCTACCCCGACCGGCTGCGGCCGATCCACCGCGAGACCGAATACAATTTCCGCAATCTGGCGGCGCTGCAGAACAACGCGCCCCCGCCGGGCCGCGGCGACTTCGTCCCCGGCTATGACGGCGCGGGCCGGATGTTCTCGTCCGGCTTCCTGCCCGCCGTAGTCCAGCGGCTCAGCCTCGGGAGCTTAAGCCTCCACGACGCGAGTTTTGCCGTCAACGTTCTGCTGTTGCTCATTGCGGCAGGCGTGGCGTTTCAATTCGCCGCGCGCGGCACCCCCGATCCGTACGCGCGCTACTTCGCCGCGTCGATCGTGGTGTCCTATCCGATCTTCTCGCTGATGTTCCAGTCGCTCAAGATGCAGTACGCGCATTCCGTCCTGGTGCTGCTCGGGATCTATCTCGCGCATTTCGTGCTGCGTCGCGCCGACCTGCTCACCGCCACGATCGCCTTTACGGCGCTGTTCTGGATGGGGGCATTCACCGGCGGCGGCTTCGTCCTGCTGCTTCTCGCCGTCGTGGTCTGGCTCCTCGCCTGTCACACCGTCGGCCGCAACACCGCGATGATGGCCGGCGTGACCCTCCGTTCGAGCGGCTGGGTTCTTGTCGCGGCCTGCGCCGGCTTCGTCATCGCGCTGGTGTCGTCCGACGCCGTCCGGCAGATCTACGACCTGCCGAGGGGAGACGATTCCTACAGCATTCAGAAAACCTTCTTCATCGATCCGCTCATTTACCTGAAAGCCCTCCTGCTCCACCTGGACCGCTCGCAGCTGCTGTTCCTCGGCTTTCCCGGCGACCAGTTCTTCACGCGCATGGTCGGCCTGTTCATCAAGAGCCTTTGGGAACTCAACCCCTTCATTTTCGCCAGCGCGATCGCCGGCTTCATCTTCGATCGCAACAGCCGGGCGCTGCTGCTCACCGCAGCCGTCCTGTTCATTCCCTCGCATGCGCCGGAGTTGCTGATGGGCTGGGCCGGACCGTGGGGTTACGGCAACGCCCCGAGCATGCTGCTGGTCATGGTGGCTTTCGCCGGCATGCTCGGCCGGCTGATGTCGTCCGCCCCTGCGGACCGGCGCCTCGCGCTTGCCGCGCGCACCGCGGCGGTCGCCCTGTTCGCGTGTTCGGTCGGCTTCTTCTTCTACGACCGGCACCACCAGGTCGATAACTACTACTTTTCGTGGGACCGGCTCGACGCGGCCAAGCACATCCACGTCTACCACGACGCCCAGTACACCGCGTACTGACCCCGGCTGCGCTGACGCGCCGCAACAATTCGCCGCAACGCCTCGTGACAACCTTTTGGGGCGGCCATAAGCTCGACCCCAACTGGCCTTCGCGCCACTTATCCGGAGGGGTCAATGCGAAAGTTGAGCATTTTGACGGTGGTCGCCGCGCTCGCGCTGACGGCTGCCGCGGCCGATGCACGGACGGTCAAATGGGCGCGCGGCGCCGATGCGCTGACCCTCGACCCGCACGGGCAGAACGAGGGCCCGACGCTGGCGTTCAACAACCAGGTCTACGAGACGCTGATCGCGCGCGACAATGCCAACAAGCTGATCCCCGGCCTCGCGCTGTCCTGGCGGCTTGCCGATCCGACCACATGGGAATTCAAGCTGCGTCCGGGCGTCAAATTCCACGGCGGCGAGGACTTCACCGCCGACGACGTCGTGTTCTCCTATCAGCGCGCACTGGCGCCGACCTCGGACTACAAGGGCTATCTCGCCAACACCAAGGAGATCGTGAAGGTCGACAACCTGACCGTCCAGATCAAGACCAACGGACCGAACCCGCTGGTGCCGGACAATCTCACCTCCGTCTTCATCATGAGCAAGGCCTGGGCGGAGAAGCACAACGCCGTCAAGCCGCAGGACTTCAAGAACAAGGAAGAGAACTACGCGGTGCGCAACGCGAACGGCACCGGCCCGTTCGTGCTGGTCTCGCGCGAGCCGGACGTGCGCACCGTGGTCAAGCGCAACGAGGCCTATTGGGGCCGCAAGGAGGTGCCGCTCGAGATCACCGAGCTGGTGCTCACCACCATCAAGCAGGACGCAACGCGCGTCGCAGCGCTGCTCTCCGGCGAAGTCGACGTGGTGCAGGACGTGCCGGTGCAGGACATCGAGCGGCTGAAGAGCTCGCCGAACCTGCGCGTCACCGAAGGCCCGGAAAACCGCACGATCTTCTTCGGCTTCGACGTCGGCTCGAAGGAGCTCGCTTCCTCCGACGTGAAGGGCAAGAACCCCTTCGCCGACGTGCGCGTGCGCCAGGCGGTCAACGCCGCGATCAACCGGCAGGCGATCCAGCGCGTCGTGATGCGCGGCCAGGCGGTCCCGGCCGGCACCATCGCGCCGCCTTTCGTCAACGGCTACAAGAAGGCGTTCGACAACATCTCGCCGCCGGACATCGCCAAGGCGAAAGGCCTGCTCGCGGCGGCCGGCTATCCGAACGGCTTCTCGGTCACGCTGCACTGCCCGAACGACCGCTATCTCAATGACGAGGCGATCTGTCAGGCGGCGGTCGGCATGCTCGGGCAGATCGGCATCAAGATCAATCTGGTGTCGCAGTCGAAGTCGCTGCACTTCCCGACGCTGCAGAACCTGAAGTCGGACTTCTATCTGCTCGGCTGGGGTGTGCCGACCTACGACAGCGACTACATCTTCAGCTACCTCTATCACACGCGCACCGGCACCTACGGCGGATGGAATTCCACCCGCTATTCCAATCCGGAGATCGACAAGCTGATCGAGAGCATTTCGAGCGAGACCGATACCGCCAAGCGCAATGCCACGATCGCGACCATCTGGGACAAGCTCATCGCCGAGCAGGTCTACGTCGCGATCCATCACCAGATGCTGGCGCACGCGATGAAAGGCGACATCGATGTGCCGGTGCGGCCGGACAACATCATCTTCTTCAAGCACGTGGCGTTCAAGAAGTCCTGATGAACGGCGTGCGTTCGCCGTCGCGTCGCGATCTTCTCCCCCGGCCTCGTGCCGGGGGAACTTCATCGGATGGCGGCAATTGCGGTAGCGCTGCATGATCGCCTACATCCTGCGCAGCCTCGCCCAGGCCGTGATGGTGATGCTCGCGGTCGCGCTGCTGGCGTTTTCCATGTTCCGCTTCGTCGGCGATCCGGTCGCCAACATGGTCGGCCAGGAAGCCTCGGTCGCGGAGCGCGCCGAGCTCGCCGAGCGGCTCGGGCTGAACGACCCCTTCCCGGTCCAGTTCTTCCATTTCGTCCGCGACATGACGCGCGGCGAGTTCGGCATGTCGTACCGCCAGGGCCGCCCGGTGAAGGACCTGCTGGCCGAGCGCGTGCCGGCGACCGTCGAGCTCGCGCTGCTCTCCTCGCTGTTCGCGCTCGTGTTCGGGATCGCGCTCGGCGTCTACGCGGCGATCAACCGGCGCGGCGTGCTCGCCAACGCCGCGATGTCGCTGTCGCTCATCGGGGTGAGCCTGCCGACCTTCCTAATCGGCATCGGGCTGATCTACCTGTTCGCCGTGGAGCTGCGCTGGCTGCCCTCGTTCGGGCGCGGCGAGGTCACGCGGTTCGGCTGGTGGAGCACCGGCCTGCTGACCGAGACCGGGCGCAAGTCGCTGATCATGCCGGTGCTGACCCTCGGCTTCTTCCAGCTCACGCTGATCATGCGCCTGGTGCGCGCCGAGATGCTCGAGGCGCTGCGCACCGACTACGTGAAGTTTGCACGCGCGCGCGGCATTCCGGAGCGTTCGATCTCGTTCCGCCACGCCTTGCGCAACACCATGATCCCGGTCGTCACCATCGCGGGCCTGCAGTTCGGCTCGGTGATCGCGTTCGCGATCGTGACCGAGACCGTGTTCCAGTGGCCGGGGCTGGGCGCGCTGTTCGTGCAGGCGGTGCAGTTCGTCGACATCCCGGTGATGGCGGCCTACCTGATGTTCGTCGCGCTGGTGTTCGTGGTGGTGAACCTCAGCGTCGACCTCCTTTATTTCGCGCTCGATCCGCGGCTGCGCGGCACGACCGCGGCTCCGGCCCGCTGATGCGCGCGCCGACCCCACAGGCCGAACGCTTCAGCGCGCGACTCGCGCGCGCATGGGATAGCGACGTCGCCTGGAGCTTCCGCCATTCCCCGGTCGCGATCATCGCGGCGGTGGTGGTTCTCGTCCTGCTGCTCGGCGCGGTGCTTGCGCCATGGATCGCGCCGCAGAACGCGTTCGATGCCGCCTCGCTCAACCTGATGGACGGCTTCACCCGGCCGGGCGAGCCGAGCGCGGTCACCGGCCGCGTCTTCCTGCTCGGCACCGACGATCAGGGCCGCGACATGCTCTCCGCGATCCTCTACGGCTCGCGCGTGTCGCTGCTGGTCGGCTTCGCCTCGGTGGTGTTCTCGATCGTGATCGGCGTCTCGCTCGGCCTGATGGCCGGGTATCTCGGCGGGCGCACCGATGCGTTCATCATGCGCATCGCCGACATCCAGCTCTCGTTCCCGGCGATCCTCATCGCGCTGCTGGTGTTCGGCGTCGCGCGCGGGCTGATCAAGCCGCAGTATCACGAGCAGGCGGCGATCATCGTGCTGATCGTCGCGATCGGGTTGTCGAACTGGGCCTCCTACGCGCGCACGGTGCGCGGCTCCACGCTGGTCGAGAAGAACAAGGACTATGTGATGTCGGCGCGCGTGATGGGGCGCTCGGCGTTCGCCATCATGGGCCGCCACGTGCTGCCGAACGTCACCGGGCCGGTGCTGGTCATTGCAACCATCAATCTCGCGCTCGCCATCATCGCCGAATCGACGCTGTCGTTCCTCGGCGTCGGCGTGCCGCCGACCCAGCCTTCCCTTGGGACTCTCATCCGCGTGGGACAGCAATTTCTTTTCTCTGGCGAATGGTGGATTCTGTTCTACCCTGCGCTCGACCTCGTGCTGCTCGCGCTCTCGATCAACCTCCTGGGCGACTGGCTGCGCGACGCCCTGAACCCGAAGTTGCGATGACCCCAGTCCTGTCCGTCCGCGACCTGAAAGTCGAATTCCCCACCCGCCGCGGCACCCTGACGGCGATCGACGGCGTGTCGTTCGACATCGCGCCGGGCGAAGTGCTCGGCGTGGTCGGCGAATCCGGAGCCGGCAAGTCGATCACCGGCACCGCCGTGATCGGCCTGATCGAGCCGCCCGGCCGCATCGCGGGGGGCCAGGTGCTGCTGAAGGGCCAGCGCATCGACAACCTGCCGGCGGAGGCGATGCGCAAGATCCGCGGCAAGCGCATCGGCATGGTGTTCCAGGACCCGCTCACCAGCCTCAACCCGCTCTACCGCATCGGCGACCAGCTGATCGAGACCATCACGACGCACACCAGCCTGTCGAACACGCAGGCGCGCCGCAAGGCGCTCTCGCTGCTCGAGGAGGTCGGCATTCCGGCGCCGGAGGCGCGCATCGACAACTACCCGCACCAGTTCTCCGGCGGCATGCGCCAGCGCGTGGTGTTGGCGCTCGCGCTTGCGGCCGAGCCGGAGCTCGTCATCGCCGACGAGCCCACCACCGCGCTCGACGTGTCGATCCAGGCGCAGGTCCTGGCGCTTTTGCGCAAGCTGTGCGGCGAGAAGGGCACCGCGATGCTCCTCGTCACC
>DATEKY010000387.1:0-6136 GCA_035277225.1 Xanthobacteraceae bacterium | reverse complement strand
GTTTGATGGCGGGACCAATCAGCGCGCCCTGCACCACCATCGCGGTGACGCCGACGACCGCGAGCACGAAGCCGACCGCGCGTTCGTCCCAGCCGTACCGATAGAAGAGGTAGAGCACCGAGACGATCGGCAGCACCGCGTGCGCCAGCATGCCGAGGAAGTTCACGCTCGCAAGGCCGAACAGCTCGCGATGCGAGCGCAACAGCTTCAGCGCGCCGAGCGGATTGGCGCGCCGCCACGAGAACGCCATGCGCGACGAGGCGGGCAGCGACTCGGGGAGGATCAGCCAGCCGTAGAGCGCATTGGCGAGGCCGAGCCCGGCCGCGATCCAGAACGGCAGGCGCGGATCGATGCTGCCGGCGAGACCGCCGATCGCGGGGCCGAGCACGAAGCCCGCGCCGAATGCGACGCCGAGCAGGCCGAAGCGTTTTGCGCGCTGCTCCGGAGGCGTCACGTCGGCGACGTAGGCAAAGCCGGTCGAGAAGCTCGCCGACGTGATGCCGGAGATCACGCGGCCGACGAACAGCCAGGCGAGCGAGGGGGCGAGCGCCATAAGGATGTAGTCGAGGCCGAGACCGAGGCACGAGATCAGGATCACGGGCCTGCGGCCGTAACGGTCGGACAGCGCGCCGAGCAGCGGCGAGAACAGGAACTGCATCAGCGCCCAGGCGGTGCCGAACAGGCCGAGGATTTCGGCCGAGCCCGCAGTGTCGCCGCCCATGAAGCCGAGAATGAGGCTCGGCAGCACCGGAATGATGATGCCGAGCGCCAGCATGTCGAGCAGCACGGTGATGAAGATGAAGACGAAGGCGGCGTTGCCGCTCTTTTTCTCGCGCATGATCTATTCCGAAAACCGGTTCCCACTTTTCGGGATCATGCGCACACTCATCTTTGTTTCTTCTTCCGGCCCGCGAACGGATTGTCCTTCTCGCGCAGGGTGACGCGGATCGGCGTGCCGGGGAGATCGAACGCGTCGCGCATCCCGTGCACCAGGTAGCGCAAATAATCCTGCGGCACCGCGTCGGCGCGCGAGCAGAACAGCACGAAGCTCGGCGGGCGCGCCTTCACCTGCGTGATGTAGTTCATCTTCAGGCGCCGGCCGCTCACCGCCGGCGGCGGATGCGATCCGACTGCGTCGGTGAACCAGCGATTGAGCTGATTGGTCGAGACCCGCCTGTTCCACACCGCGTAAGCATCGATCACCGCCTGCATCAGCCGGTCGAGCCCTTCGCCGGTGCGGCCCGAGGCCGCCACGATCGGCACGCCCTTCACCTGCGGCAGCCAGTGATCGGCCTCCTGGCGCAGCTTTCCGGCCGCGCCGGATTTGCCTTCCATCAGGTCCCACTTGTTCATGCCGAGCACGAGCGCCCTGCCCTCGCGCTCGACCAGGTCGGCGATGCGCAGATCCTGTTCCTCGAACGGCCGCTCGACGTCCATCAGCACGATCACCACTTCGGCGAAGCGGATCGCATTCAGCGTGTCGGCGACCGAAAGCTTCTCGAGCTTTTCCTCGATGCGCGCGCGCTTGCGCATGCCCGCGGTGTCGTACAGGCGGAATGCGCGGTTGCGCCACTGAAGCTCCACCGTGATGGTGTCGCGGGTGATGCCGGCCTCCGGGCCGGTGAGCAGGCGCTCCTCGCCGAGCAGGCGATTGATCAGCGTGGACTTGCCGGAATTCGGACGGCCGACCACCGCCACGCGAATTGGCCGGTTGGCGCGCTCCTCGTCGGTTTCGGGCTCGTCGTCTTCCGCCGGCGCCGCCGTGTGCTCGGGCAGCGCCGCGCGGATCGCGTCGTAAAGATCGGACAGGCCCTCGCCATGCTCGGCCGAGATCGGCACGGGATCGCCGAGGCCGAGCTCGTAAGCCTCGACAGCGCCGGCGCCTGCGCGCTGCTCGGCCTTGTTGGCGACGACGACCACCGGCTTGCCGGTGCGGCGCACCATCGCGGCGAACTGCCGATCGATCGGGGTGAGGCCGGCGCGCACATCCATCAGGAACAGGATCGCATCGGCGCTGTCGATCGCCGCTTCGGTCTGCTCCATCATGCGGCTGATCAGGCTGTCGGGTCCGCCCTCGTCGAAGCCCGCGGTATCGACCACCGTGAAGGCGAGATCGCCGAGCCGCGCCGAGCCCTCGCGCCGGTCGCGCGTCACGCCCGGCCGGTCGTCGACCAGCGCGAGGCGTTTGCCGACCAGGCGGTTGAACAGCGTCGACTTGCCGACGTTCGGCCGTCCGACGATTGCGAGGGTGAAACTCATACAAGAATCGCTTTGGAGCGCCGCGCGAGACACGCGGCCCCTCTATAGCCCAGTTCCGGGAAAGTTAGCGCCGCGGCGCGGGCTGCGCGTCGGTCGGCCAGGTCGGCTGCGCACCCGGCATGGTCTGGACGGCGCCCTGACCCTGCACCGGCTGCGTGGTCGCGCTCGCGGCGGGCGCCGCCCGCATCAGCTGCTCGTCGTCCAGCTCCTGCTGAACCTGCTGACGCGGCTGGCGCGGCGCGGCCGCGGCCTTCTTCTGCGGCTGCTTCTGCTTCGCCTTCGGCTGCTTCGCCTCGATCACCGGCGGCGGCTCTTCGGCCGGCGGCTGATAGCCCTTCACCATCTCGGGCGGAACGCCCTGCGGCACGCCGGGCACGCCCTGCGGAAACACGTCGCGGCGCTCGCCTCTGATCGGCGTCTTGCCGCCGCCCATGATGTCCCAGTCCTGGAACTTGTCCATCGGATCGAACGAGTCGCAGCCGGCGAGTGCAAGGCCGCAGGCGAGCGCAACGAGAGTGAGGGTTCGGCGCATCGCGGCTTCCCTTACGTCCTGGCTTTCTCGCCGGACAGCGTCATCAGCACCTCGATGCGCTGGCGCGTTCCGGCGGGCGTTTCGAGATCGCTCGCGATCAGGTCGAACCATTTCTTCGCCGCGGCGGCGTCGCCGAGGCGCCAGGCGCCGAGCGCGAGCAGCTCGCGTGCGCTGTGGCGGAACGGCCGGTCCGCCGCGGTCAGCGGCTCGAGCCGCGACGAGAGCTCGGCAAGCGGCGCGCTGTCGACCAGAATGAGACCGGCGCGGATCGCGGCGAGATCCTGCATCGCGCGGCCGAGACCGGAGTCGGCCGCAAGCGCGTCGTAGATTTTCACCGCCGCGGCGGCATCGGACTTGGCGATCTCCGCGGCCTCGCGGAAGCGCGCCAGCACGCGGTAACCGGACGAGCCGTCCTTGGCGAGCTTGGCGAAGGCTGCCTGCGCCTCGGCCTGCTTGCCGGATTCGGCGAGCGAGACTGCGGCCTCGAAGGCGGCACCGGATTCGGCGGCCTTCTGGCCTTCCCACCACTCGTAGCCGCGCCAGCCGCCGACCGCGAGCACGACCAGCAGCGCGAACGCGACGATCAGGTTGCCGTGGCGTTCCCAAAGCTGCTTGAGCTTTTCGCGCCGTACTTCCTCATCGACTTCGTGGAAAATATCAGACAAATCAGCGTTCTCCGGCCCGACCTGAAAGCAATTTCAGCGGGACCCGACCCCCGTGGCGTCCGCGCGGGGTAAACTAGCGGTATGGCGAGCGCAAGGCAAAAGCGGCAGCGCCGCGGCAGGAGTGGCGCAGCGTCACGCCGGGCGGGACTTGGCCAAATGGTAAACGTTGGCCTCGGCGGGAAACGCTCGGGCGCGCACCTCGGCCGCATAGGCGCCGACCGCCTGCTCGATCGCCGGCCCAAGCTCCGCGTAGCGCTTGACGAACTTCGGCACCCGCGGCGAGAGGCCGAGCATGTCCTCCAGCACCAGGATCTGGCCGTCGCAGGCCGCGCTCGCCCCGATGCCGATGGTCGGGACCGCGACCGACCTGGTGATGCGCGCGGCGAGCGGCTCCGCCATCGCCTCCAAGACGATCGCGAAGGCGCCGGCTTCGGCCACCGCCCTGGCGTCGGCCTCGATCGCCGCCCATTCCTCCTCGCGCCGCCCCTGCGCCTTGAACGAGCCGAGCGCGTTGATCGCCTGCGGGGTGAGGCCGACATGGCCCATCACCGGGATGCCGCGCTGGCTGAGGAACGCGATCGTCTCGGCCATGCGCACGCCGCCCTCGAGCTTGATCGCGCCGCAGCCGGTTTCCTTCATGATGCGCGCGGCGCTTTGGAACGCCTGTTCGCGCGAGGCCTCGTAGGAGCCGAACGGCATGTCGACCACGACCAGCGCGCGCTTCGAGCCGCGCATCACCGCCTGCCCCTGCAGGATCATCATCTCGAGCGTGACCGGCACGGTCGACTCCATGCCGTGCATCACCATGCCGAGCGAGTCGCCGACCAGGATGAAATCGCAATGCCGGTCGACCAGGCGCGCGGTGTGCGCATGATACGAGGTGAGCGACACGATCGGATTGCCGCCCTTGCGCGCGCGGATGTCCGGCGCCGTGACCCGCCTGATTTCGTCCTGCACCGACATGGCGACCTCCACGATTGACGCGCCGGTTAGATAAGGACTTGGTGCGGTGCGGCAAGCACCTCTTTGGTCGCAGGCCGAACTTGACCGCTGGGCCAAGCGGGCGGACATATGCCACCCGAAGAGCACCCCCGCCGTGGGAGGATGAATGAAACGCCTTGCTGTGATTGTGTTCGCCGCGTTCGTCGCGCTTGGCGGTCCTGCCGCCGCGCAAGACTGGCCGTTGAAGACCGTGCGCTTCATCGTGCCGTTCGGTCCCGGCTCCACGCCCGACCTGATCGCGCGCATGATCGCCGAGAGGCTGCAGCAGACGCAGGGGCAGACTTTCATCGTCGAGAACAAGGCGGGCGCGAGCGGCATGACCGGCACCGACGCGGTCGCCAAGGCCGAACCCGACGGCTACACCATCGGCATTTCGATCGGCGGCCCGCTCGCGATCAACACGCTGCTGTTCTCCAAGATGCCGTACGATCCGTTCAAGGACCTGGCGCTGATCACGATGCTGACCCTGCAGCCGGCCGCGCTCGCGGTGCCGGCCAATCTCGGCGTGAACAATGTCGCGGAGCTGGTCGCGCTGATCAAAAAGGATCCCGGCAAATACAATTTCGGCTCGATCGGCAGCGGCTCGATGTCGCATCTCGCCGTGGAGGCGATCGCAATCAAGAGCGGCGCCAAACTGGTGCATCTTCCCTTCGCCTCATCGCCGCAGGCGATGACCGCACTGATCCGCAACGACGTGCAGATGGTCGTGATGCCGGCGACCTCCGTGCTGCCGCATGCGCAGGCCGGCACCGTGAAGCTGATCGGCATCACCTCGCCGAAGCGCTCCGCGCTGCTGCCCGGCGTGCCGACCCTGAAGGAGAGCGGCATCGACGTCGACGCGGATTTGTGGAACGGGCTGATCGCACCGGCCGGCACGCCAAAGCCGGTGCTCGACAAGATCCACCGCGCGGTCGTCGACGCGATCCACTCCAAGGACGTGAAGGACAAGCTGGCCGTGCAACTGATGGAGCCGGTCGGCAACACGCCGGCCGAGTTCAAGGCGCAGATCGACGGCGATCTCGCGCGCTGGGCGCCGGTGATCAAGGAAGCCGGCATCAAGGTGAATTAGGTTTTTTCGTTCTCCCGCGCTTGCGGGAGAGCCGTCTTTACACTGCCTTTATACGCCCTCCACATCTTCCGCATCGCTTCCTTACGGCATGACCTCTACCTGACGACTGTCTCGTCAGGAGAACGATCATGCTCGACCTGTTGATGCTCGCTATTGGCTTCGCGTTCTTCGCGCTGTCGATCGGCTACGCGCGCGCCTGCGAGCGGCTGTGAGGCGATCATGACCATCGACTATTCGCTCGCCGCGATCGTGGTCGCGGGGCTGCTGATCTATCTCACCATCGCGCTGCTGCGGCCCGAGCGGTTCTAGGGACACGTGTGATGACCGTCATCGGCTGGCTGCAGATCCTCCTTTTTTGCGCGATCGTCGTCGCGCTCACGCCGCTGCTCGGCGGCTACATGACGCGCGTGTTCAACGGCGAGCGCACCGTCCTGTCGGGAGTGCTGCAGCCGGTCGAGCGCGCGCTCTATCGCGTCAGCGGCGTCGACGCGGCGCGCGAGCAGCATTGGGTGACCTACACCATCGCGATGCTGCTGTTTCATGTGGCGGGCTTCCTCTTCCTTTACGCGCTGCTGCGGCTGCAGGGCGTGCTGCCGCTCAATCCGGCGG
>DATEKY010000386.1:0-2369 GCA_035277225.1 Xanthobacteraceae bacterium | reverse complement strand
GGCGAGGCGCGCATGCTCACGCCGGCGCCGGACTGGCCGCGCTCGCCGCCGCAATGGCTCGCGCTCCCGCGCGCGCTCGACCGCTTCCTCGCCGATCATTTCGGGTTGCGCGGCGAGCTGGTGCGCGCGCACGGGCGGCTGCGCTATGCGGTCGACCTGCCGAGCGACCTGCGCGTCATCATCGGCCGCGACAACTGGCTGTTCCTCAACGGCGACGGCACGATCGAGCAATCGACCGGCAAGATCCTGCGCGAGCCGCGCATCGCGGCGTTCGCCGACAGGGCCGCGGCGCTGCGCGCGCATCTCGCCGCCAAGGGCGCGCAGCTCATCGTCGCGATCCCGCCGAACGGCTCGACCGTCAACCGCGCGCGGCTGCCCGCCTGGGCCGCCGACGCGCCGGCCGTCACCGAATACGACCTGATGATGCGTGCGCTCGCCGAGCGCGGCGTGACCGCGGTCGATCTGCGCACCGCGTTGAGCCCGAGCGCCGGACGCCCGACCTATCGGCGCACCGACACGCACTGGAACAGGTTCGGCGCGCTCGTCGCCTACAACGCCGTGGTGCAGGCGGCGCGCAAGAGCGAATGGACCATCGATCCGGCGCGCGTGCTCAAGGGGTTCGAGCGCGTCGAGGGCGGCGATCTGGCGCGGCTGCTCGCGGTCGCCGCCGACGTCAGCGACGAGGACGCGGTGATCGACCTTGCCGCCTACGGTCCGCCGCCGCCGCCCGCCGCGCCGCTCGCGACGCAGTTCGAAAGCGGCGGCGACCTGGTCGAGACCGGGCGCGCCGGGCCGACCGTGATGGTGATCGGCGACTCGTTCACGCGCGGCTTCTGGCAGGATTATTTCGCCGCGCATGCCGGGCGATATCTGTGGATGCACCACGAGCTGTGCGGCTTCCAGCGCTCGGTGATCGACGCGCACGCGCCGGCGCTCGTCGTTCTGGCGCCGGCCGAGCGGCAGATGTTCTGCGCGGGCGGTTAACTTGCCGCGGCGTGCGCGGAGCACCTCTCCCGTAGGGAGAGGTCGGATCGCGAAGCGATCCGGGTGAGGGGTTACGGTCTATCGTGAGAGCTGCGGCCCCTCACCCCACCCCTCTCCCCAAAGGGGAGAGGGAGCAGACCGCCCGTGCTGCAACGGCTTCGGCCTGCAACCAACGCACGCCGCTCCCGCTACTTCTTATCCCACCCGACGACCGCGTCCGGCACGGAATCGACCGAAGCGAAATAGGGCTTGATGTCGATCAGCGGCGTGCCGTCGAGGCAGTCGAGACCGACGACGGTGAGCGCCGTGCCCTCGATGCGGACGAGCCGCACCACGCTCATCGCGATCGGGTTCGGCCGCACCGGCGAGCGCAGCGCAAAGGTGCCGCGCCGCTCGCCGTGGCGCGGCGCCTGCACCAGCAGGTCGCGCCGCGCCCGGTCCATGAAATAGAGCACGACCAGATGCGTGCAGCCCGCGACGCCGTCGAGCGCGGCCGCATAGCGCGGATCGAGCTCGATCGTGCATTCGGCGTCCGAGCCGCGCGCGTTCTTCGGGCAGTCGTCGCGCCGCGTCCATGGCGTGCGGATGCGGCCGATGAAATACACGCCCGCATCGAAGGCCTCGGGCAGCGCGACCGCGATCTCGCCCGCGCGAATGTCGTCACTCATGCGAGATCGCCTAGCAGGCCGGGCGCCTTCAGGGGAGCATCTTGGTGCCGCCCTCGGCCGCTTGCGGCGGCGTCTTCAGTGCGATCGCCTTGATCGGGGCGCTGCCGGCGTCCGGCTTGGTGCCGCCGTGCGCGGTGCCCTTCGGGATCACGACCAGATCGCCTGGCTTGATGTGCACTTCCTTCTCGCCGAGCCAGATCGTGCCGGTGCCCTCGAGAATGTATTGCATCTCGTTGGCGTCCGGATGCAGGTGCTTCGGCACGTTGCCCGCCTGCACCGAGAGCGTCATGCCGTCGGCCATGACGAACGTCTTGGAGCGGAAGCCGGTCCCCGACGCAGGTCCAAGCGCGTCGCCCTTGAGGTCGGGGACGTGAATGATCTGCGCCGTCATCATGGTGTCCGCCGCGATGGCGGCCTGGGGCAGCAAGCGCGACGCGGCCGTGCCGGCGATGAAGGCGAGGGCGATCGAGCCGAGAAAGAGGGCGCGGTTCATGGACGTCTCCCGGTGATTGGCTTTATCTGACGCGGCCGAACCGTAACGCTCCGTTGCGCCGCCACACAAGGACGAACCTTGCACATCTCCATCGCCGACATCACGAATGCGTTTCCCGACTATCGCGTCGCGGTCGTCGCCGCCGAAGGGCTGGCGATTTCGCCGGAGCGCCCGCCCGCGCTCGATGCGCTGATCGCTGAGCGCGAGGAGGCGGCGCGCGCGGC
>DATEKY010000385.1:0-11223 GCA_035277225.1 Xanthobacteraceae bacterium | reverse complement strand
CGGCGTGACCGGCAGCGTCGAATTCGACAAGAACAATCAGAACATCAAGATGGACACGATCCACTACATGGAGACCAAGCCGGACCTGTCATGGAACGCGCTGAAGTGGAATTGATGCTCCGTTCCTCATGGTGAGGAGCGGTGCGCAGCACCGCGTCTCGAACCATGGCGCGAGGCGACGGCGGTGCGTTTGGCCATCCTTCGAGACGCGCGGCGTTCGCCGCGCTCCTCAGGATGAGGATCTAGGCTACCCGAACGCGCCGTTGGCGACCGCGTGCTCGACGCAGCGCGTCACATGCGCGACCAGAACAATCTTCGCCGCAGCAGCGTCGCGCTTGAGCGCGCAATCGAGCAGCGCCTGGTGCTGGCGCGCGGGCTCCTCGCCGCGATAGTTCAGCACGATCATCTGGTAGCGGAAATACTTGTCGAACACCGCGGCATGCGCCTCCATCAGGATGCGTGAACCGCAGTTCGAGATCAGCGCCTGGTGGAATTCGCCGTCGTAGCGTTTCCACTGTTCGGGTTCGCCGATACTCGAGCCCATGAGCCGCTCGGTCGCGGCAAGCTTGTGATGCGCGGAGACGACGCGCCCCTCCCATTCGACGTCGGCGCGCGCGAACGAGGCCTCCATCGCGTGGCTCTCGAGCAGCAGCCGCAGCTCGGCAAGCTCCCTCAGGTTCTCGATCGAGACCGGCGCTACCTCGAAGCCGCGGCGGCCCTCGGCCCGCACCAGTCCTTCGGAGGCGAGCCGGCTCAGGATTTCGCGCAAGGTCGAGACGCTGACCCCGTAGCTCTCCTTCAGAGCCTCGAGCTTGAGCTTCTGCCCCGGCTGCAGCCGCGCGAACACGATATCGGACCGGATGCGGCGGTAGCCGTCGTCGCCGATGGTTTCGAGTTCGTCGGGCCGCTCGAGCAGGCTCATGTCATTCCCAATACGGCAGATTCCCGGCTGCCGCACTCACCGGGAATACGTTATCCATACTCATATGGAAAGAAAATCATCATATGGAATGTATTTTGTATTTTGACATGAAATTCATCATGTGATCTATCGCCCTGGGGATGCGAGGCCACGAGAGCCTCGGCAGGACAAAATCGGGAGGGCAGACGTCATGAAAGCCAGGGTCACCACAGCGGCCGGTCTCGCCGCAGCGGCACTTGCGTTGCTGCTCGCGGGCGTGCCGGCGAGCGCCCAGGTGCAGGAGCGCACCATCCGCTGGGGCCACCTCAACAACACCGATCATCCGGTCAGCTTCGGGGTGCAGAAGTTCGCCGAGGTGCTCGCCGCCAAGAGCGGCGGCAAGCTCAAGATCCGCGAGTTCGCGGCATCGCAGCTCGGCAACGAGATGCAGCAGCAGTCGGCGCTGCGCGGCGGCACGCAGGAGATGCTCTCGGCCTCGACCACCTCGCTCGCCAGCGTGGTGAAGGAGCTCGGGCTGTTCGACTTCCCGTTCATCGTGAGCTCGGTCGCGCAGGCGGACGCGCTCGCCACCGGCGCCTTCGGCCGGGCGATGCTCGATGCGCTGCCGGAGAAGGACCTGATCGGGCTCGGCTACTGGGGACTTGGCTTCCGCAATGCCACCAACTCGAGCCGGCCGATCGCCAAGGTCGAGGACTTCGCCGGACTGAAGCTGCGCGTGATCCCGAACCCGGTTTATCTGGAGACCTTCAAGGCGTTCAAAGCCAATCCGGTGCCGATGGCGTTCGGCGAGCTCTACACCGCGCTGGAGAACAAGACCGTCGACGGACAGGAGAATCCCTACAGCGTCATCCTGTCGAACAAGTTCTTCGAGGTGCAGAAGTTCGTCTCGGCGACCAATCACACCTACACGCAGAATATCCTGATCGTCTCGAAGAAGTTCTGGGACCGTCTTTCGGCCGAAGAGCAGAAGATGATCCGCGACAGCTACGCCGAGACGCGCGCCTATCAGGCCGAGCAGACCAAAATCGCGGCCGACAAGGCGCTGGCCGAGCTGAAGGCCAAGGGCATGGCGTTCAACGAGATCGCGCCGGCCGAATACGCGCGCATGCAGGAAGCCACCAAGGGCGTGATCGAGAAGTTCTCCGCCGACTACGACCCCGCCAAGGTCAAGCTGTTCAACGCCGAGCTTGCGCGCATCCGAGGCATGACGAACTGACGGCGCGCGCAGCGGGCCGCCATTGAAAACATGATCCGCTCATGCCCGCGAAAGCGGGCATCCAGCGCCAAGGACTGGGTCCCCGCTTTCGCGGGGGCGAGCGGAAGTGAGAGCGACTGACGCGCGTGGCACGAATCATCGACCTCTACTGCACGGCACTGAAGTTCGTCATCGCGCTCTGCCTCGCCGTGATGGTCGTGCTGGTGTTCGGCAACGTGGTGCTGCGCTACGTCTTCAACTCCGGCATCACGGTGTCGGAGGAGTTGTCGCGCTGGCTGATGGTGTGGCTCACCTTCCTCGGCGCGATCGTCGCGTTGCGCGAGCATTCGCATCTCGGGGTCGATACGCTGGTGCGCGCGCTGCCGCCGCTCGGCAAGCGCATCTGCTTCGTCGCGAGCTACCTCCTGATGCTCTACGCCGACTGGTTGCTGCTCGCCGGCAGCTGGAGGCAGACGCTGATCACCGCCGGCGACCGGGCGCCCGCGACCAATCTTTCGGTCGGGTTCTTTTACGCCGCCGGCATCGTGTTCGGCGTCTCGGCCGGGGTCATTCTGCTTTACGACCTCGCGCGCGTCGTCACCGGCCACGCGACCGAAGACGACCTCGTCGCGGTCCGCGAATCCGAAGAGCTCTAGCGCATGACCATCGCGGTGTTCATCGGGTCGCTGCTCGGCGCGATGGCGCTCGGGATGCCGATCGCGTTCGCGCTGATCGTCTGCGGCGTCGCGCTGATGGTGCAGCTCGACATCTTCGACTCCCAGATCGTCGCGCAGAACATCGTCAACGGCGCTGACAGCTTTCCGCTGATGGCGGTGCCGTTCTTCATGCTCGCAGGCGAGGTGATGAACACCGGCGGGCTGTCGCGCCGCATCGTCAACGTGGCGCTTGCCTTCGTCGGGCACGTGCGCGGCGGGCTCGGTTACGTCGCGATCACGGCGGCCTGCATCCTCTCGGCGCTCTCCGGCTCCGCGGTCGCCGACGCGGCCGCGCTCTCGGCGCTGCTGATCCCGATGATGGTCAAGGCCGGCCACGACAAGGCCACCTCAGGCGGGCTGATCGCCGCGGCCGGCATCATCGGTCCGGTCATTCCGCCGAGCATCGGTTTCGTGATCTTCGGCGTGGTGAGCGGGGTCTCGATCACCAAGCTGTTCCTCGCCGGCATCTTTCCCGGCATCTGGATCGCGATCGCGCTGTGCTGCGCGTGGTGGTGGCAGGTGCGCAAGGAGAACATCGCCTCGCCGCCGCGCCAGAGCTGGGCCGAATCCGGCCGCGCGCTGGTCGACGGGGCCTGGGCGCTCGGCCTGCCGTTCATCATCATCTTCGGGCTGAAGTTCGGCGTGTTTACGCCGACCGAGGCCGCGGTGGTCGCCGCTGTCTACTCGCTGTTCGTCGCGACCTGCGTCTATCGCGAGCTGAAACTGTCGAAGCTCTATGCCGTGTTCGTCCGTGCGGCGCTCACCACCAGCGTGGTCATGTTCCTGGTGGCGGCGGCGCTGGTCTCGTCCTGGCTGATCACCGTGTCGGAGATCGCCACGCAGGTCGTCGACCTGCTCAAGCCGTTCATGGGCAACCAGACCCTGCTGCTCGCCGCCATCATGGTCATTGTCGTGATCGTCGGTACCGCGCTCGACATGACGCCGACCATCCTGATCTTGACGCCGATCCTGATGCCGATCGTCAAGGCCGCCGGGATCGATCCGGTCTATTTCGGCGTGCTGTTCATCGTGAACAACTCGATCGGGCTGATCACGCCGCCCGTGGGCGTGGTGCTCAACGTGGTGGCCGGCGTCGCGCGCATTCCGATGGCGGACCTCATTCGCGCATCGTGGCCGTTCATGTGGGCCGAGCTCGTGATCCTCGCCCTGATGGTGCTGTTCCCCTCGCTCGTGATGGTGCCGGCCAAATGGTTCGGCGTCTGACTGTAATTCAACGGAGTGACCGATGACCGCGCGCCTGATGATCCTGAACGGACCCAACCTCAATTTGCTCGGCATCCGTGAGCCGCACATCTACGGCTCGACCACGCTGGCGGCCGTCGAGGCGAGCTGCAAAGCCTTCGCGGACTTCGCCGGAGCGAAAGTGTCGTTCCACCAGTCGAACCACGAGGGCGTGCTGGTCGACCTGATCCAGGCGGCGCGGCAGGACGCCGACGCCATCATCATCAATCCGGCCGCCTACTCGTTCACGTCGATCGCGATGCTCGACGCATTCAAGATCTTCGAGGGCCCGATCTTCGAGGTGCACGTCTCCAACATCCACGCGCGCGACGAGCTGCACAGGCACTCCAAGCTGTCGTCTGCCGTGAAGGCGGTGATCGCCGGGCTTGGGCCCTACGGCTACATCGTCGCAATGCAGGCCGCGCTGCAGACGCTCGGGAAACTGCCGGCGAGCCTGCCGGAGCCCATTCGCATTGGACCCAAATAGGAGCCGAACCATGCAAGGCTCGGGCTATCTGGCGATCTGGAGCGACCTCGCGCCGGAACACGAAACCGACTGGATGCACTGGATGACGCGCGAGCATTCCGCCGAGCGCGTCGGCGTGCCGGGTTTCCACGCGTGCCGCATTTTTCGCGCGTTCGGCTCGAGCGTGCGGCGCTATTTCATCCTCTACGAGCTGGAGGACGCCAATGTCGTCGGTGGGCCGGATTATCTCGCGCGGCTGAACGCGCCGACGCCGTGGTCGCAGCGTACCATGCCGCTCCTGAAGAACTTCGTGCGTGGCGGTGGCACGGTCGTGGCCGCCGCCGGGATCGGGCAGGGCGGCGTGCTCGCCGTGCTGCCGTTCGAGGCGGCGCAATTTGATGCGACCGGGCTCGTGCGCGATCTCGCGGGCATCGACCGCATCGCAGCCGCGCGTGTGCTGCAGACCGACGCGGCGCAGACCTCGATCCAGACCCGCGAGAAGGGTATGCGCACGAGTGACGGCTCGTTCGGCGGATTGGTGCTGATCGAGGCACTGGACGAGATGGCAGCGCGCAACGCGGTCGCGCGGCTGAAGGGGGCGGTTCCGGCGTTCGACACCGCGGCCGCCGGCGATCTGCCGCTCTATGCGCACTTCTTTGCCCTGCACAAGCGCCTGCTGCCGGCGTAACGCCGCGAGAAGGCCGCCGGCTTGCAATCACGGCACGGACGATTGTCCGCCCGGCCGGTTCGTTGCTAGGCTCCGCCCGGGTGGAGGGAGCGGGATGATCGGTGCAGGGCGATCCATGCGACACGCGGGAGAACGCGCGTGACGGCGACGATCGTCGCGCAACAGGCGATCAACGGCATCGTTCTCGGAAGCCTGTATGTGCTGGTGGCTCTGGGCCTCACGCTGATCTACGGCGTGCTGGTCCAGATCAACTTCGCACACGCCGATTTTGTCACGCTTGGCGCGTTCGCCGCCTATTTCTTCATGCACTTGCTCGGCGGCAGTTACCTCGCGAGCATCGGCGTGGCGCTCGTGGTCGGCGGCGTGCTCGGCTTTGCGATCAACGCCACGATCTTCGCGCCGCTGCGGCACAAGGGCAGCGAGCTGCTGCCGCTGATCGCCACCATCGGCGTCTCCACCATGATGCAGAACGCGATGCTGGCCTGGTTCGGCCCGGTCCCTTACGCGTTCGAGACGCCGTACAGCCAGAAGGTCTTTCGCGTCGCCGGCACGTTCTTCACCCTGCAGAGCGTGATCATCATCGTGGTCTCGACCGTGACGATCGGCCTCCTGTACGCGTTCATGAAATTCACCTTCCTCGGCAAGGCGCTGCGCGCGGTGTCGCAGGACCGCGAGACCGCCGGGCTGATGGGGATCAACCCGAACTACCTCATCATGCTCACCTTCATTCTGGCCTCCGCGCTGGCCGGCATGGGCGGCGCGATGCTGGCGCCGGTGCTGGTGCTCACCCCATTCGCCGGCACCACCGTGATCGTGAAGGCGTTCGCGATCGTGATCATCGGGGGCTTCGGCAACGTGGAAGGCACGATCCTCGCCGGCCTGCTGGTCGGGTTGATCGAAAGCTTCACCACGCAGTATCTCGATCCCGGCCTGATCGACATCGTAGTGTTCGGCCTGTTGCTGCTGATGCTCGCGTTCCGCCCGACCGGGCTCGTGTCGGAGAGGCGCGAAGAGAATGTCTGACACGGTTGCGCGCAGTGAGTATCGGTCGTCGCCGCGGCGCTACGCGTTCCTCGCCGCCGCGCTCACGATTGCGTTCCTGCCGTTCATCCTGACCGGCAACTACTGGCAGACCAACCTGACGGTCTGCGCCATCAACGTGCTGCTCGCGCTCGGGCTCGATTTCATCCTCGGCTACGCGGGTCAGCTCAATCTCGGCCAGTCGGCATTCTATGGGCTCGGCGCCTATGTCTCGACCTTGCTGATCACCAAGCTGGGCGTGCCGTTCTGGGGCGCGTTTGCGGCCGGGGTCGCGTTCGCCGGCCTCGCCGGCATGATCCTCGCGCTGTTCGCGGTGCGGCTGCGCGGGCATTACCTCGCCATCGCCTCGCTTGGCTTTGCGGTGATCATCCACCAGATCCTGCTCAACTGGATCAGTCTGACGCAGGGTCCGCTCGGCATCTACGCGATCCCGCCGCCGCCCGCGATCGCGATCCCCGGGCTGCCGGTGATCGACTTCCGCAATCCGGTCGCGCTGTTCTATCTCGTGGCCGGATTCGCGCTGCTCGTTTACGTGATCCTCGACCAGCTGGTGCGCTCGCCGATCGGCGAGACACTGACGGCGATCCGCGAGGACGACATCTCGGCGTCGTCGCTCGGCATCAATGCGGCGGCTTGGAAGGTGTTCGCATTCGGCGTCGGTGCCGCGGTCGGCGGCGCGGCGGGCTGTTTCTACGCGACCTTCGTGGGAACGCTTGTCCCCGACTCGTTCTTCATCACCGAGTCCTTCACCATTCTGTCGATGGTGATCGTCGGCGGCATGGGTACGCTGATCGGCCCGGTGTTCGGCGCGATCCTGCTGACGCTCTTGCCCGAGCTGCTGCGCGGCATCGGCGACCTGCGCCTCGTGGTCTTCGGAGTGGCGCTCACTTTGGTGGTGCTGTTCATGCCGGGCGGCCTGGTGCAGGCCGCGCAGCTGATCCGCGCCAAACTGTTCGGCGGCGCGCGATGAGCCTGTTCAGCGCCAAAGGCCTGCACAAAAGCTTCGGCGGCGTGCGCGCGGTGCGCGACGTGTCGTTCGAGATTCCGGCCAACGCCGTGTTCGCCATCATCGGACCGAACGGTGCCGGCAAATCGACGATGCTCAACCTCATCAGCGGCGTCTATCAGCCCGACTCCGGCGCGCTGAACTTTGCCGGCACCGATCTCGGAGGACTGCCGGCGCATCGCCGCGTGCGCCTCGGCATCGCGCGCACCTTCCAGAAGATCCGGCTGTTCAAGCAGCTCTCGGTGCTGGAGAACGTCGTCGCGGGCTTCCACATCCACCACGACATCCCGGCCTGGCAGTATCTCGTGCACGCCGGCGCGTTCCAGCGCGACCATGCGCGCTGCCGCGCCGAGGCGCTCGAACTGCTTGCCTTCGTGGGCCTCGCCGCGCGGCGCGATACGCTCGCGGGCTCGCTCTCCTATGGCGAGCAGCGCATGCTCGAGTTTGCGCGCGCGCTCGCCACCAAGCCCAAGCTGCTGCTGATCGACGAACCGGCCGCGGGCCTGAGCGCCTCGGAAGTCGACAGCCTGCTCGACCGCATCCTGACGACGCGCGACCGTGGCGTCACGGTGGTGGTGGTCGAGCACAACATGGACCTGGTGATGAACGTCGCCGACCGCGTGCTGGTGATGGATTACGGGCAGCACCTGTTCGAGGGCGTGCCGGCCGACGTGCAGAAGAACGATGCGGTAGTCGCCGCGTATCTCGGCGGAGAGCTGATGTGAGCGCGCTGCTTGCCTGCGACAACCTCGAGCTCGCCTACGGCGAGCTGTCGGTCTGCCGCGGCATCTCGCTTCGTGTCAACGAAGGCGAGATCGTCGCGCTGATCGGCGCGAACGGCGCCGGCAAGTCGACGACCCTGCGCGCGATTGCCGGACTGCTGACGCCGCGCTCCGGCGCGATCACGTTTCGCGGGCAGGACATCACGCGGCTCGCCTCGCATGAGCGCGCGCTCGCCGGCATCGCGCTGGTGCCGGAGGGACGGCACGTGTTCCCGTTCCTCACCGCGCGCGAAAACCTCGAGCTTGGCGGTTTCAAGAACCGCAGCGACGCGGCGAAAGTCCGCCGCATGATCGACGGCATCTTCGACATGTTCCCGCGCTTGCGCGAGCGCAGCTCCCAGAACGCCGGCACGCTCTCCGGCGGCGAGCAGCAGATGCTGGTGCTCGGCCGCGCCATGATGTCGGAACCGAAGCTGCTCTGCCTCGACGAGCCCTCGCTCGGCCTCGCGCCGCTGGTGGTGCGCGATATTTTCCGTACCATCCGGACCATCAACGAAAGCGGAACCAGCGTGTTGCTGGTCGAGCAGAACGCCCGCTACGCGCTGGAAACGGCGAGCCGCGGCTACGTGCTGCAGACCGGCAGCATCATGGTGAGCGGCACGTGCGCGGAGCTTGCGAAGGACACGCGCGTGCGCGAGGCGTATCTCGGACGAGCGGCAGCAAAGGCGGCGGTATCATGAGCGATGTTTACTCGTTGAACGGCAGGAATGCCGTCGTCAGCGGCGCGGGCTCCGGCATCGGCCGCGCCATCGCGCTTGCGTTCGCCGCGGCGGGTGCGAACGTCGCCTGCCTCGATCTTGATGGCGATGCCGCCGCGGCGACCGCCGCCGAAGCTGCGAAAAGCGGACGCGCGATCGCGGTCGCCTGCGATGTCGCGCGCGAGGCCGACGTGGCGGCTGCGGCGGAGAAGGTGCTGTCGGAGTTCAACGCGGTTCATATCCTGGTCAGCGGCGCGGCCGGGCACGATCCGACCGCCACCGTACTCGAGCTGACCCTGGCGCAATGGAACGCGGTGTTCGGCGTGAACGTCGCAGGCGCATTCCTGCTGAGCCGCGCGTTCCTGCCGTCGATGATCGCGGCCGGCGGCGGCAGCGTCATCCTGATCGCGTCACAGCACGGCAGCGTCGCGGCGCCGGGGCGCGCGGTCTATTGCGCGTCGAAGGGCGCGCTCATCCAGCTGGCGAAGACGATGGCGGCGGATCACGCGGCGCAGAACGTGCGCGTTAACACGCTCTCGCCCGGCGCGGTCGAGACGATCCGGATGGTGCGTCGCTTCGGCGACATGGAGACCGCGCGGCGCATCTCCGGGCCGAAGCACCTGCTCGGCCGGCTCGGCCAGCCGCACGAGATCGCGGCGGCGGCGGTGTTTCTTGCGAGCGACGCGGCGAGCTTCATGACCGGCGCCGATCTGCTGGTGGATGGCGGCTACAACGCGACATAATATGTCCTCATGCTTCGCGTCGCCTCGCTGATCTCGCTGTGCCTCGCCTGCGCTGCCTGCGATGCGATCGATACGTCGGAGGCGCGCGCCAACCGCAAGTATGAGGCCTCGCTCGCCGGGCGCGACCCCGACAAGCTGCGCAACATCTATTGGTGCGCCGGGAGCGCTGTCAGCGCGGCCGGAAGCTTCAATAACTATGCGGCGATCTTCGGCGATGCGATGCGCATCGACGCCTATCACGCCGACGGGAGCGAAACCTACGTGGTCGAGCAATGGGCGGCGCTGCCGGGTCCCGACCGCGTGGTGCGGCGGATCTATCTGCGCTTCCGGAACAATGCGCTCTCCGCGCGCCGTCTCGAACTCGTCGATCCGGAGTGGCGTGACGACTGCTGAGCGCAGCCTTTAGCTTCCGATCTTCGGGTCGATCCGCTTGGCCGCCGCGATGTCTGCCGCGGCGCCGGCCCTGTCGCCGGTCTTCTGCCGGGCGAGACCGCGCAGGTAGAGTGCCGTCGCGCTGTTCGGCGACAGCTTCAGCGCCGCGTCGTAGTCGGCGAGGGCGCGCTGGAGATCGCCCTTCTCGCTCCATGCATTGCCGCGGTTGACGTAGGAGCCCGAGGCTCGCGGCTGCAGGCGGATCGCGGTGTCGTAATCGGCGATGGCGCGGTCGTAGTCGCCCTTGTCGCTCCACACGAGGCCGCGGTTGTTGAACGCCGCGACATAGTTCGGCTCGATCCGGATCGCCTCGTCGTAGTCCGCGATGGCGCGATCGAGCTCTTCCTTGTCGCGCCAGGCGTCGGCGCGGTTGTAGTACGCGCAATGGTCTTTCGGATTGAGGCGGATCGCCTCGTTGAAGTCGGCGATGGCGCGGTCCGGCTGACCCTTGAGCTTCCAGGCGGCGCCGCGGTTGGAGAATCCGTCAGGGTCGTTCGGCACGAGGCGGACCAGTGCGTCGAAGTCGGCCAGCGCGCGGTCGTAGTCGCCCTTGGCGAGCCAGACGGTGCCGCGGTTGTTGTAGGAGTCAGTATAGGTCGGGTCGGCGCGCAGCGCCGCGTCGTGGTCCGCGATGGCGCGATCGAGTTCGCCCTTGTTCTGATATTCGGTCGCGCGGTCGGCATGCAGCTCGGCCAGCGCGCGGCCCTGGTATGTCCCCGACTCGATCGCGCGCGTGCAGGCCGCGATCGCCATCAGGCCGGACGTCTTGCGGCAGATCTCCGGATCATTCGATGAGGCGCGCGCCGGCAGCGTTGCGGCGGTCAGAAACGCGGCGCCGGCCACCACGAGGGCCAGAATCGAGGTATTTCGGCGCATTCGGGACCACCGGTTCACGGGACTCGGACACGACAGGTTCGTCGCTGTGGCGGCGCGAAAGGTTCGACCGGGCTAGGCGGGTGGTGGGCGCGAGCGCGTCAGCCTTGGAGTTTGGGGCCTGCGCCGGCTCGAATTTCAGAACGCGTCCGCTTTTGGCGAGTCTTTGAGGGGACCGCCGGCTGGCGCGACCTTATGGGTCCGTGCCCGGTGCCATCGCCTGCGCGACCGCGTCGGCGGTCTCACGGTCGTCGCCGCTGGCGCGGGCAGTGAGCCCGGCGACGACGCCCTCGCGGTCCGGCATCTCGCGGTTCTGGCTCATCTTCCATTTGCCTTCGAGCCGCGTGATGGCGAAACGAAAGCCGACGATGCCGCGCAGCATGACGTCGATGTAGCTTTCGGGCGCGTCGGATACCGCC
>DATEKY010000384.1:0-2408 GCA_035277225.1 Xanthobacteraceae bacterium | reverse complement strand
AAGAAGAAGCTCGTCCACGAGATCGGGCAGGACCTGACGCTGTTGTCGGTCAAGGAACTCGACGAGCGGGTCGCGCTGCTGCGGGAAGAGATCGCGCGGCTCGAAGCCGACAAGGTGAAGAAACAGGCGCAGCGCTCGGCTGCGGATCAGTTCTTCAAGAAGTAGGACGATTCAGTCCCCTTGTATCTGCCGCGCCGGCCTCGCTAAACTGTCGCTCGACAAAAGCCGAGATGAAACGACCTCTCGGCGTGGGGCGCAGATGATACGGTCTGCACAGACGCGATTGCGTTTCGGACGCCAGCTCGTCGGCTGGATCGCCGCCTACGCGTTCGTGCTGCACACGGCGTTTGCCGGGATCGTCGCGACGCAGGTCGCGATCGCGAGTGCCAAGACCGCGGGCTTCGAGCTCTGCCTCAGCAGCCAGGATGGCGCCGCGCTTCCCGGCCACACCCAGGCTCAGCACGAGAACTGTGCGATCCACTGCGCGAGCGTCGCAGGCGCCGTCCCGCTGCTCGCACTGGCGCTCATCGCATTCCTGTTTCCGCCGCGCCGGCCGTCGCGCCCGCGTCCGTTCGTTGTCCCGCGTCGGTTCGAGTATCTGCGCCGTGCCGGATTGAGCCGCGCGCCGCCCCTGCCTGCCTGATCGCCGTTTTCGGTTTCGATCTGCGCTCGCGCACGCGAGCGCTTCAGGCAATGCAGGGAGACAACAATGGCCCAAGCGGGCAGCTTCACGCGCACAATCTGCGCAGGCGCATTCGCGCTGATCGCGACACCCGCCGTCGCACACCATCCGGGCGGCGCATCGAATACCGGCGGCGCGGGGCCGATCGTCACCATCTCGGCTTCGACACTGGAGGCCGGGCACGGCGCGGTCGCGTTTCTCTATGAGTATCTGAAGTTCGGCGGGCTCGGCGACAGGGACCTGATCGACGCTGCCGGCAAGCACATCCACGCCCACAGCGTCGACACGATCCGCAGCACGTCGCTCAGCGCCGCCTACGGCGTCACCGACGACTTCACGGTGTCGGTGCGCATTCCTTACGTGGACCGCCGCGACATCCGCGAGGGGCATCACGCGCACGGCCCCGGCGGCGTTGTGAACAACACTGTCGATTTTCGCGGCGACTCCGCGGGGCTCGGCGACGTGACGCTGCTCGGGCAGTGGCGCTTCTTCAACAACCAGGCGACACGCACCGAAGCGGCGTTTCTGTTCGGCGTGAAGGCGCCGACCGGGGCGACCAATCGCTTCGACGCGCTCGGCGCACTGTTCGAGACCGAGTTCCAGCCGGGCTCGGGCGCGTGGGACGTGCTGGTCGGCGGTGCGTTCACGCAGCGCTTCGGCGCCTGGTCGTTCGACACCAACGTGCTCGGCGTGTTCGCCGGGCGCGGCGCGCAGGACACCCGGCTCGGCGATCGCTTGCTCTACAACGCCGCTGTGTCGTATCGCCTCGTCGGCTACGCGCCGCCCTCCGAGCAGCACGCCGCGCTGCCGGCCTCTGCGATGTCGCACGGGCCGGTGCCGCATCGCCATGCGCATCCGCTCGACAAGATTCCGGCCGCGCCGCAATGGACCGTCGACCTGATGCTCGAGCTCAACGGCGAGTGGCACGACTACGAGGACACCGCCGGCGTGAAGGACCTGAACTCGGGCGGTCACGTCCTGCTTCTCTCGCCGGGACTGCGCGTTGCCTACGGGTCGTTCTCCGGCTTCGCGTCGTTCGGCATTCCGATCGTCAACCAGATGAATGGGCTGCAGTCGAAGACCGATTATCGGGTCTTCACCGGCATCGCCTACGCGCTCTGAACGGAGGCAGCGAAGATGGTCAAAACGCTCGCGCTGGCGGCCGCCGCACTATTCGTCGTCACGGCGGCGCAGGCGCACTCACACAAGGTCAAGAATCTCGAGATCCTTCACCCGTGGTGCATCGAGACGAAGGACCCCGCAAATCCGGTTTCGGTGTTCATGACGATCAAGAACAGCGGGCGGCCGGACAAACTGCTGCGCGCCACGACCGCGATCGCCGGCAAGACCGAGCTGCGCGCGGCTGGCGAGGAGAAAGCGATTTCGTCCGTCGGCGTCGCCACGCGTGGCCCGACTGATCTCAAACGTGACGGCCCGCACATCCAGCTCTCGGATGTCAGGAAGCAGCTCTATCGGTACGACAGCTTTCCGATGACCCTGGTGTTCGAGCGCGCCGGCAAGGTGGAGATCGAGGTGATGGTCGAGGAGGCATCCGTCCTCGCACCGGCGCCGAAATGATCGAACATTGCCCGCACTGCGCGAGTACCCGATCGCGTTAGCGAGCTGTTAACCATGATGCTCAAGATCATCGCGGCGCCGGCTCGCGCGGCCGCGCTCGCGGCCCAACCTGTCGCGGGGTTCGCGCACGCGGGGCACCGTCGCGGCA
>DATEKY010000383.1:0-14025 GCA_035277225.1 Xanthobacteraceae bacterium | reverse complement strand
TCCGACGAGATCGTGGTGATTGATCCGACCGGCAAGGTGATTGCCAAGCTCGGTGATTTCGGCGGGATCAAAAAGGACGGCACGCCGCGCGGACTCCTTTTCCCGGCAACTCCCGATTTCAGCAAGGACGGGAAGAACCTGTTCGTCACCAATCTGGCGCTCGATCTCAGACGTGCCGGCGGACCGCAGACCCTTCAGTCGCAGTGGGCCGATCAGGTGAAGCGCTACACCATCTCGCGGATCAGGGCGCGGATTCCGAACTTCAACGGTCAGGACGACTAGGCAGATCACGCACGCGGCGCGGCGCGCGTGAATTTACGCGCGTCTGTCCGCGCTCGATCGCGCAACCAGAAGACTACAGGCGTAACTTCACTGACGGTGCGAGTTGCGCCGCTTGTCGTGTTCGCGCAGCGCGCCGCTTTGCGTGGCGACCGGCCGACTGTAAGCTCCCGGCAAAGAGCACATCGGGCGCAGACCCGAGACAAGGGAGGCATCGTCATGAGCGAGCACGCGGCCGGGGCGCTCTCTCGCGACCAATCCGGCCTCAACGCCGTTCAGATCTTCCACGTGAACTTCAATGTGACCGATCTCGACCGCTCGCGGGCGTTCTACGAGGCGATCGGCTTCAAGGTGGTGAACGATTTCAGTCAGGCGTCCGACGCCGGCGAGTCGCGCACGTTCGCCGAGATCGGGCTTGCGCCGATCCTCAACCTTCCGGCCGACTGCGACGCGAAGGCGCTGCTTCTCGCGCTGACCGACGACGCGCGCACAACGCGGCTCGACCTGATCGAATGGATCAGGCCAAAGAGTACGCAAGCGCCGCGCGGCGACCTTGCGCGCATCGGCTTCGGCCGGCTGTGCCTGAAAGTGCGCGACGCGCACAAGATTCACGACATTCTGGTCGCGGGCGGCTTCAAGCCCTATTCGCCGCCGGTGCTGATCGACATGGGCGGGACGCAACAATACTGCTTCTGCTGCGAGGACCCCGACGGCATCGTGATGGAATTCATGCAGTTCCTGCGCCCTGAGGACAAACCCGCGGCGCGCCGCTGACGGATATCGCCATGGGGGCTTCCACGCACGAGAAGAGCAGCGACCTCGTATTTCACTATCTGCTCGAACGGCACGCTCGGACGACGCCCGACAAGCCGTGCCTGATGATGAACGATCGCGTACTGAGCTACGCCGAGACGGAAGCGGAAGCCAACCGCTGGGCGCGCGGGCTCGCGCGGCGCGGCGTGCGCAAGGGCGATCGCGTGCTGATGATGATACCGAGCGGTATCGACCACGTGCTGATCTGGCTCGGCCTGTGCAAGCTCGGCGCGCTGATGGTGCCGGTGAACGAGGCCTACAAGGGCAGCATGCTGCGCCATCAGGTGCGTGACTCCGCCGCCACCATCGCGATCGTGGACCGCGCGCACGTGCCGCGCTGGATCGATATCGCCGAAGAGGTGCCGGACCTGAAGCTGCTCGCGCTGTATCCCGACCTCGGCGAGGCGATCAACACGCCGTGGGAGTGCGTCGCGGTCTCAGCGCTGCGCGATCCGGACGGCGGCGCGATGCCGCGCGCGGTGGAGTATTTCGACCCGATGGCGATCTTCTATACCTCGGGCACGACGGGACCGTCGAAGGGCGTCCTCTATTCCTACGCGCAGGCGCACGCGACCGCCGCGCCGATGGCGCGGCTCTGCTCGCCGGACGATGTGTTCTACATGTTCCTGCCGATGTTCCACGTCGGCCTGTCGAACATGTTCGGCATCGTGATCATCGCCGGCGCCACGATGGCGATCCGCGATCGCTTCAGCGCGAGCCAGTTCTGGGCCGACGTTAGACGCTACCGCGCAACGTTCAGCATCCTGTTGTCGACCATGCCGAACTTCCTGCTCGCGCAGCCCGCAAGCGCCGACGAGCGGGGCCATTCGCTGGCGAAGGTCATCGTCATCCCGCTGCCGGGCGAGCTCGAGGCTTTCAAGAGCCGGTTCGGATGCGCGGTGACGACGTTCTACAACATGACCGAGGTGAGCATTCCGCTGGTGGCGAATGCCTTCGAACTGGTCGACGGCACGTCGTGCGGGCGCCCCCGTCCGGGCGTCACGGCGCGCATCGTCGACGAGAACGATGAACCCGTGCCGCACGGCACTGTCGGCGAACTGGTGCTGCGGGCCGACGATCCCTGGGAGTTCAATCTCGGTTACTGGCGCAACCCGGAAAAAACCGCCGAGGCGTGGCGCAATCAGTGGCTCCACACCGGCGATGCCTTCCGCCGCGACGAAGACGGCAGTTTCTATTTCGTCGACCGGCTCAAGGACGCGATTCGGCGGCGCGGCGAGAATATCTCGTCATTCGAAGTCGAGGCGGAGGTCGAGGCGCATCCGGCGATCCTGGAATCCGCGGCGGTCGCGGTCCCGGCGGCCGAAGGCGAGGATGACGTGAAGGTTGTCGTCGCGCTGAAGCCGGGACAGCAGCTCGCGGCGATCGAGCTTCATGCGTTCCTTCAGGAGCGTCTGCCCGCCTACATGGTGCCGCGCTACATCGAGGTGCGCGGACAGGAATTGCCGAAGACGCCGACCGGCAAGATCCGCAAAGCGGCCCTGCGCGAGGACGGAATAGCGGGGGCCTGGGATCACGGCGACCCGCGAAGCAGGAAGCCATCGGTCGGTCATGCTGCCGCGCCGCAACAGAATAACCAGATCAGGAGGAAGTCATGAGGAACATTCATGTCATCGCGCTCGTACTGGCGTTGAGCGCCGGTATCCCGGCCGCCGCGCAGGCCGAGATTCCGCAGAAGATCAAGATCGGCGTGCTCAGTGATATCGCAGGGCCGGTCTCCGACGTCGCCGGCCCCGGCTCGGTGGTTGCGGCCCGCCTCGCGGTCGAAGAATACGCAAAGTCGATCCTCGGCAATGTCGAGGTGGAAGTGATCCAGGGGGACCATCAGAACAAGGCCGACAACGCGGCGGCGATCGCAAGACGCTGGCTCGACACCGAGGGCGTGAACGTGATCGTGGACGTTCCGTTTTCGGCGGCCGCGCTTTCGGTCAACGAAGTCGTCCGCCGCGACGGCAAGGCGGCGTTCCTCGTCTCGGGGGGCGGGACCGTGGAACTGACCGGTGCGAAATGCTCTCCCAATACGGTGCACTGGACCTATGACACCTACGCCGTCGCAAACTCCACCGCACGGGCTGTTGTGCAGACCGGGGCCAAGAGCTGGTTCTTCGTCACGGCGGATTTCGCGTTCGGGCACTCGCTGGAAGCGGAAGCCGCGAAAGCCGTGCAGGCGCTCGACGGCAAGGTCATCGGCCGCGTTCGCCACCCGTTCAATGCGCCGGACATGTCCTCGTTCGTGCTGCAGGCACAGAGCAGCAAAGCCGAGGTCATCGGGCTGGCCAATTCGTCGGTCGACGCCATCAACGCGATCAAGGTGGGGCGTGAGTTCGGCGTGGTCGCACGCGGCCAGAAGATCGCCGCCATGATCATGCTGCTCAACGACGTGCATGCCCTCGGGCTGGAGGCCGGACAGGGTCTCTATCTGACCGAGCCGTTCTATTGGGACTTCAACGACGCGACGCGGGCGTTCTCGGCGAAATTCTCGCCGCGGATGAAGAACGCCCGGCCCAGCATGATCCATGCCGGCGTCTACGCCAGCGTGTTGCACTACATGAAGGCGGTGAAGGCCGCGAACACTGTCGACGGTCTCGCGGTCGTTGCGAAGATGAAGGAGTTGCCGACCGACGATCCGCTGTTCGGCAAGGGCCAGGTGCGCGCGGACGGACGCAAGATTCACGACATGCACCTGTTTCAGGTGAAGAGCCCCTCCGAGTCGAAAGGCCCTTGGGACTATTACAAGTTCATCCGCTCAACGCCTGCGGCGGAAGCATTCCGCCCGCTCTCCGAAGGCGGCTGTCCGCTGGTGAAGTAGCAATTCGGTCGGATGAGCGCCGGTCTGCGCATGCATCAAAAGCCGGTTCCCTCGAGCGGTGAACAACTGCCCGTGATCGGTTGCGGCACCTATCGCGGGTTCGACATCAGGCCCGCGGGCGCCGCCTATGGTCGGCTTCGCTCGGTGCTTGATAACTTGTTCGCAGCCGGTGGCTCGGTCGTCGACAGCTCCCCGATGTATGGCAAGGCAGAAGCCGTCGCCGGGGAGCTGCTCGCGGAATCGAATGCGCCTGACAAGGCGTTCATCGCCACCAAGGTGTGGACGCGCGGCCGCGAAGCCGGCATCGCGCAGATGCAGGACTCGTTCAGGCTGCTCAGGACCGATCGGATCGACCTGATGCAGATTCACAATCTGGTCGACTGGAGAACCCATCTGCCGACATTGCGCAAATGGAAGGAAGCCGGACGCATCCGTTACCTCGGCATCACGCAATATACGTCGAGCGCCTTTGCCGACCTCGAAGCAGTGATGCGTGCGGAGCCGCTCGATTTCGTTCAGCTGAATTATTCAGCCGTGGATCGGGCGGCGGAGCGCCGCCTGCTGCCGCTTGCGGCCGAGCGCGGCATCGCGGTGATCGCCAATTATCCGCTGGCGAGCGGCTCGGCCGTGCGGGCAGTCAGCGCTCGCCCCCTTCCCGATTGGGCTGCGGAGCTCGATTGCACGAGCTGGGCGCAGCTCCTGCTCAAGTTCGTCGTGAGCCATCCCGCCGTTACCTGCGCCATACCCGGAACCGGCAATCCCGAGCACATGGCCGACAATGCCCGTGCCGGCATCGGACGCATGCCCGATGAAGCGATGCGCCTGCGGATCGCCGCTGCCTGCGAATCGTAACGCGCTTGGCCGCCTATTCGCCCCCCGGCTTCGCAATCGTGTGCGTCGGCACGCGCGCATCGACCGCGTAGATCGGCGTGGTGCCGGTGGTCGAGATCTGCGCCTTGACGTTCATCGGCGCCGCGATGGCGGCGAGGCCGATGAAGAAGGTCGTGTTCGCGATGTTCGCCGGTCCGTTGACGCAGAGCGCTTTGCTCAGCGTGAATTCGATCGCGTCGCCGAAACGCTCGGCTTTCGCGAGCTTGATCGTGCCGAGCCCGCCCGTGGTGACCACATAGACGTCGGCGAGCGCGTTATCCTTGTACGGCAGCGGCTTGTGCGGACCGAAATTGAGCGTGAAGCCCATGACGCAATCGGAGGTGCCGGAGGCTTGCGTCATGCTGATACGATACTGGTAGCCGGTGGTCCCGACTCCGGGCGCGCCCGCCTCGCCCGCGAAGGTGCGCGACTGCAGCCAGGCCGTGCCGGGCCCGATCGTCGGCAGCAGGATGTTGCCGGTCGTGTCGGTGACCGGGATCGTGCAGTCGGTCTGGAATACGCAATTCACGGACGGCGCGCCGACCTCGACAACCTTGAGTACCTGCGCGTGCGCGGCGAACGGAAACATGAGACATGCCGCGAGCACGCGGGACAGCGTTCTGCGCCCACACATCGGAGTCTCGCCCCCTCTGCTGCCGCCTGAACGGCGGGCCGGGCCGCGAGTGTGCCCTCGGCGGAACTTCGACGCAAGGTTGTCCGGGCGGCGGGCGTCGTCAGGCCGCAGGCGGCGGCATGTGAAATCCCGGCGTGGAGCGGGAAATCTGCTGCTCCTCGTCGGTCATGTCGGCCGGGATGTCGGCGAACAGCGGCGTCGAGAGGTAACGCTCGCCGGTGTCGGGCAGCATGCACAGGATGTTGGCGCCCTTCGGCGCGTCGGCGGCGACCTTCAGCGCGCCGGCGAAGGTCGCGCCCGCCGTGATGCCGACGAAAATTCCCTCCTTCGCCGCGAGCTCCTTGCTGCACTTCATCGCCTCGGGTCCGGCGATGGTCAGCAGGCGCTCGATCACCTTCATGTCGACCGCGTCGCCGGTGAGCTTGGGGATGAAATCCGGGCTCCAACCCTGCATCGGATGCGGCTTGAACGCCGCGTTGGCCGCGGCCGGCGAGCCATCGGGGTTGCGCTCCTGCTTCGAGCCGCTCGAGAGCATCGGCGCGTCGGCGGGCTCGCACACCACGATCTTGGTGTCGGGCATCTCCTTGGCGAGGACGCGCGCGACACCCTTCAGCGTGCCGCCGGTGCCGAAGCCGGTCACCCAGTAGTCGAGCTTCTCGCCCTTGAAGTCGTTGATGATCTCGCGCGCCGTGGTGCGCGAATGCATGTCCGGATTGGCCTCGTTCTCGAACTGGCGCGTCAGGAACCAGCCGTTCTTGGCGGCCAACTCATTCGCCTTGGCCACCATGCCGAGCCCGCGATTGGCCGCGGGCGTCAGCACCACCTTGGCGCCGAGGAAGCGCATCAGCCGGCGCCGCTCGACGCTGAACGTCTCCGCCATGGTGACGACCAGCGGATAGCCCTTGGCGGCGCAAACCATCGCGAGCCCGATCCCGGTATTGCCGCTGGTCGCCTCGATCACGGTCTGGCCGGGCTTGAGCTCGCCCGACTTCTCCGCCGCCTCGATCACGCCGAGCGCGAGGCGGTCCTTCACCGAGCCGAGGGGGTTGAACGCCTCGATCTTGACGAACAGATTCACATTCGGCGGCGCGAGCCGGTTGATGCGCACGACCGGCGTGTTGCCGACAGTGTCGAGAATGCTCGCGAACCTGGCCATGTGGTCTCTCTCCGTCTCTGGGTATGGGTGCGCGGCATCAAAGCATCCGCAGCCGGCCGCGAACAGCCCCGCCAGCCCCGACCTTCATCTCAGGTCCTTGACGTGATTGATCAACATCCATTTTTTGATCGCCGCATCAGCCCGAATGAGCTTCCGCAGCTCCTCGGCCTGGAAGGCGGCTTTCAGGTCCGCAAGAATTCTCGCCTTGCGATCGGCGTCACTGGGCTGGTCTTTCTCGAATTCCGGATCAAGCATGATCGTGCAAATCGCACGATTCATTTCGTAGAAGAGCCAGCCGCCCTCGTCTGACGCGTCACGAATTTCAATAGCTTTGGTCAGCTCCCTCTCGGCTCCGGCCCAATCGGGCGGCTCTTTGTCCTTCAGAGCGAACCCAAGTTGGCCGTGATTCTTGTGAAAGCGATTTTCGACGTCGTTCCGGATCAGCGCTTCAAAGATGGGAATTGTCTGCGCCATTTTCGTGTTTGTCTTCGCATCCCGCCAATTATCGGAGCGCACCTGCCATGCCTGGTTGAATACCTGGACCTTTATCGGCCGCGAGGCCGCAGCGATCGCCATATCAAGAGCTTCTTGAGTTATTTCGGGTAAGTCGGGACTGGGGTTGAGCTGGCGATAGGAAAGATTAAGCGCCGCCGCGTCCAGGTCGGACTGCTTCTTGAATTCGTCCAGCTTCCTCTCGGTCGTGGCTGCCTTCTCGGTTACCTGCAGAACCTTTTCGGTCAGGACGCCGATGACAGCCTGATCGGCCACGCGCAGAGCGCCGGCGAGAAACAGTCGAGTCCACAGATAACCGAAGAGAAATCCCAATATGCATGAGTAGCAGATAAGCCCGAGCGCGAAGACTTGATTGTGAGATTGAGTGCCCAGTCCCTGGGCCGTGAAGGCGCTGAGCGTTCCGAGGCCAGTTTTGATTTCACCGATTTGCGTCAGACCAACGCCGACGAGTATTTTGGTCAGCCAATCCGATATTTGCTCGAGGTTCGTGTTTGCTCGATAGTCCGTGCGCCGCGATGGGGCGCCCGGTTCAGACTCCGCGAGCCCTGGGCCCGGAGAATTCCCCTCTTGTTGAAGGGTCCGCGGGATTCCGAACAGAAACCCAAGCGTTCCGCCAACAAGTGCAGACGCACCGGCGACCAGCCAACCCACGCTGATCATGATGAAGAAGCTGGTCCATTCTCCTGCCTGGGTCGCGTAAATGGGAACGCTCACCAGTCCGGCCAACATGGCGCCACCGAGCAGTCGAAGAGCCTTCTGACTTTCGGTGAGCTCCTTGGTTTTCATCTGTAGCCCCCTCGACACTGACGAATTCGGAGCCAGAGTTCTTCGTGCATCGCTTGCCGGCGCACGTTCGCGGCGGCTCTGCACCACATGCGCCCGCTGAAACCGGCTGGCGGGAGCTCGATCACCGCATTCAGAGAATCATGCGCAAACAGCACGTAATCTTACGTTGAGTTTGGGCGACTCCAGCAATCAATGCAACCGGGTCCCGGCCTCGCATGAAAACCGGCAACAGCAATGCGAGGCAGCCTGGTTCGCGCAAACGCGAGCTGCGGCCGCGCCGGCACCCCTCCGAGCGACATGCGTTTCGTGCCCTCGGCTTGCCGCTTCGGGCGTGCCGAGCCTAAGCTCCGCACAAAGGGACATCGCCCGATGCAACGCCGCCGCTTCATCGCGCTGAGCGGAGCCGCGCTCGCGGCGCCGGCATTCGCGCGTGCCGTGCGCGCCCAGACCTATCCCACCCGCTTCGTGCGCCTGGTCGTGCCGTTCCCGCCGGGCGGCGCGGTCGACGGCGCGGCGCGCATCATCGCGGCGCGCCTGAGCGAGATGTGGGGCCAGCAGATGGTGATCGAGAACCGCCCGGGCGCGGGCGGCAACGTCGCCGCGCAGGCCGTGCTGCAGGCCGACGCGGACGGCTACACGGTCTACATCGCATCGATCGGACATGCGATCTCGCAGTTCGTGACGCCGTCGCTCAGCTATCACCCGGTGAACGACTTCGCGCCGGTGACCCTGATGTGCGTCTATCCCAACATCATGGCGGTGCCGAACTCGTCGCCCTCGAAATCGGTGCCGGAGTTCATCGCACGTGCCAAAGCCGAGCCCGGCAAGGTGACCTATTGCTCCTCCGGCATCGGCACCTCGCTGCATCTCGCCGGGGAATTGTTCAAGCGCATGGCCGGGATCGACGTGACGCACATCCCCTATCGCGGCGCGGGTCCGGCGCTGAACGACCTGATCCCCGGCCGGGTCGATGCGATCTTCGCCAATTTCCCGTCGACCTTGCCCTATGTGCAGAACGGACAGTTGCGCGGGCTCGCGGTGACCACCGCGAAACGCCAGCCGGAGGTGCCCGACCTGCCGGCGATCGCCGAGTTCGTGCCGGGATACGACGTGTCGTCCTGGTTCGCGCTGTTCGTCGCCGCGAAGACGCCGCCCGATATCATTGCGCGACTGCATCAGGATGCGGTCGCGGCGCTCAATCATCCGCCGGTGAAGGCGCGCTACGCGCAGCTCGGCGCGACGGTGGTCGGCTCGACTCCCACCGAGCTTGCAACATTTCTCCAGGCCGAGATCGACCGCTGGGGGCCGGTGATCAAGGCGGCGGGAATCAAGGACGGGTAAATCAATGGCAGATGAAAAGCGCGTCGTGCTGGTCACCGGCGCGGCCGGCGGCATCGGAGCGGCAATCACGCGCGCGCTGATCCGCGCCGGGCACATCGTCGTGGCGGTGGATCGCGACGCCGCCGGCCTCGCGCGGCTCGGCGCGACGTCGGGCTATATCCATCCGCTGGTCGCGGAGCTTGCGCACGAGGTGGCGTGCCGCGAGGTGGTCGCTGCGGCAGTGAAGCGCTACGGCCGGATCGATGCCGTGGTGAACAATGCCGGCATCGGCCCCTCGTCGCTGCGGCCCGACGCCGAGCTGAACCTGCCGCGCATCGAGGAACTGACGACGGAGATCTGGGACAATTTTTTCGCCGTCAACGTACGCGCGCCGATGCTGCTCACGCAGGCGGCGCTGCCGCACATGCGTAAAGCCGGGTTTGGGCGCGTGATCAACAACACCACGAGCTTCCGCACCATGCTGCGCGTACTGCCCTACGGCGCCACCAAGTCGGCGCTCGAATCGATGTCGGCGATCTGGGCGGCCGAGCTGAAAGGCGACGGCATCACGGTGAACGTGCTGATCCCGGGCGGGCCGACCGATACACCGTTCATCTCGGACGGCGCCGGCTGGGACCGCGCCAAGATGCTGCGGCCCGAGATCATGGGGCCGCCGGCCTGCTGGCTGATCTCGGAGGAGGCCGGCGGCTACACCGGCGAGCGCATCATCGCGGCGAACTGGGATGCCACGCTGCCGGGCAACGAGGCCGCCGCCAAGGCCGGCCGCGCCATCGGCTGGCCGGAGCTCGGCGCGGATGCGGTGTGGCTGAAGGGGTAGTGTCATACCCCGAGGCCGCCGGGGCAAAAAAAATCGAAAAACAACCCCATGCAAAGTAGCTTTTCGCCTTGGATTCGGGCCGGCCGTCCCGCAACCGCGGCCTCTCTTGCCGCCCGCGCGGCTGCTCTATAATGACGCGCTGAACAATCTCAGGAGTGTCCCATGTCGGTCGCCGAGCAGCATGTCGGCAAGCCCGCCGTCTCGTTGAAGGATTCCGACTTCAACTGGGAAGACCCGCTCGACCTTGAAAGCCAGCTCACCGAGGAAGAGCGCATGGTGCGCGACACCGCGCGCGGCTATGCGCAGGAGAAGCTGTTTCCGCGCGTGCTCAAGGCCTACCGCGAGGAGACCTTCGACCGCGAGATCATGCGCGAGATGGGCGCGCTCGGGCTGATCGGCTCGACCATTCCGGAAGAATACGGCGGCGCCGGGCTCGGCTATGTGGCCTATGGGCTGATCGCGCGCGAGGTGGAAGCGGTGGACTCGGGCTACCGTTCGGCGATGTCGGTGCAGTCCTCGCTGGTGATGCATCCGATCTATTCCTACGGCTCGGAAGCGCAGCGCCGGCGCTATCTGCCGAAGCTCGCGACCGGCGAGATCGTCGGCTGCTTCGGCCTGACCGAGCCCGACTACGGCTCCGATCCGGGCTCGATGGTGACGCGCGCCGAAAAGGTTTCCGGCGGCTATGCGCTGAACGGCGCCAAGATGTGGATCACCAACTCGCCGATCGCCGACGTCGCGGTGGTGTGGGCAAAGCTCGACGGCGTCATCCGCGGCTTCATCGTCGAGCGCGGCACCAAGGGCTTCTCCACGCCGAAGATCGAAGGCAAGCTGAGCCTGCGCGCCTCGGTCACCGGCGAGATCGTGCTCGAGAACGCCGTGGTGCCGGAGGAGAACCTGCTGCCGAACGTGAAGGGCCTTGCCGGCCCGTTCGGCTGCCTCAACATGGCGCGCTACGGCATCGCCTGGGGCGCGATGGGCGCGGCGGAATTCTGCTGGCATCGCGCGCGGCAATACACGCTCGACCGCAAGCAGTTCGGCAAGCCGCTCGCCGCCAACCAGCTGATCCAGAAGAAGCTCGCCGACATGCAGACCGAGATCACGCTCGGCTTGCACGGCGCATTGCGGCTCGGCCGCATGCTCGAGGCGCACACCGCGGCGCCGCCGGCGATCTCGCTGATGAAGCGCAACAACTGCGGCAAGGCACTCGATATCGCGCGGCTCGCGCGCGACATGCACGGCGGCAACGGCATCTCGGACGAATTCCACGTGATGCGCGTGATGTGCAATCTGGAAACCGTGAACACATATGAAGGCGCGCACGACATCCACGCGCTGATTTTGGGACGCGCGCAGACCGGCATCCAGGCGTTCATGTGAGTAGTCGCTCGACCCGTAGGGTGGGCAAAGGCGCGACGCGCCGTGCCCACGGCAACACGGAGTCTCGTTCGCGTGGGCACGCGCATCGCCGCTGACGCGGCGCCGCGCTTTGCCCACCCTACGAGCGACAAGCTCAGCTCTTCAAAAATTCATCCGCCGTATAGAGCGCGCGGAATTCCAGCTTCTCGGCCGCGAAGTTTTCCTGCGCGCCTTCGAGCCGGTCCACGATGGTGAGCACCAGCACGATGTTGGCGCCTTCCTCGCGCAGCGCTTCGATCGCCTGCATCGACGAGCCGCCGGTGGTGGTGACGTCTTCCACCACGACGACGTTCTTGCCGCGCAGGGTCGCGCCCTTCGGCAAGCCTTCGATCGTCTTCTTGGCGCCGTGATCTTTCACCTTCTTGCGCACGAAGAAGGCGCCGATGTCGCGCCCGCGCCGATGGCTGGCGATGGCGACGGCCGTCGCGATCGGAATCGCACCGGCCTCGAGCCCGCCGACGAAATCCACCGCCACGCTTTCGAGCGCATCGACGATCAGTTCGCCGACGCAGGTCGCGCCGGCGGGATGCACCGTGGTCGGGCGCATGTCGATGTAGTAGTCGCTCTCGCGGCCCGACGCGAGCAGGATACGGCCGCGGCCGAACGAGCGCGTGCGGATCAGCTCGAACAGCTCGGCGCGATAGTCATGCTTGCCGGTTTCGCGGCGCAGAGGCTGCATGGCGGTGCTCCGGTTTGACCGCGTATAGCGCGCGGACCTCGCCGCGACAAACCGGCGTTTTACTTATCCACCCTGGCGCAGCGCGCCGCGAGCGCGGCGCAACGCGCCGTCATCGCGCTGTCCGGATCGGCGAGCGGATCGACCACGGTGAAGTGGTTCGCGCCGGGCACCGCCTCGTAATGCGTCTCGATCCCGCGCTGGCGCCAGTCGTCGGCGACGGCGCGGCTCTGGCGCAGGAACTCGGACGACTCCTCGGCCCCGACCACGGCGTCGAACACGCGGTTGCGCGGCACCGGCCACCACAGCGGCGAGACCTGCGCGGCGGCCGGCTCGTTCAGCTTGAAGTCGGCGTTCATCGAGGTCGCGACCATCGGCTTCAGGTCGAACAGGCCGGAGATCGAATAGGCCGCCGGGACGAGATCGGCCGGCGCCTTCGGGTCGAGCTGCTTCCAGTCGGTCGCCAGCATGCAGGCAGCGAGATGCCCGCCGGCCGAGTGTCCATAGACCATCAGGCGCTGGCCGAACCGGCGCCACAGGAACAGGCAGGCGGTGCGCATCTGGTCGATGATCTGCGCAATCGACACCTGCGGGGTCAGATCGTAGCCCGCGACCGCGACCGCGACGCCGCGCGCATTGAGGCCGGCCGACATGTGGCTGAAGATCGAGGGATGCAGCGAGCGCCAGTAGCCACCGTGGATGAACAGCGCGAGCGGGGTGTGGCCGGTCGCGTCGGGAAAGAACAGGTCCACGGTCTGGCGCGGGCTTGGGCCGTAAGCGAGGCCGAGCTCGGCGTTCTCTTCCGTCTTCATCCGCTCGCGATAGGCCGCCGCATCGCGCTCCCAGCGGGCAAAGATTTCCGGATGCTCCGGCACGCGCGCGCGATTGTTGTACTCGGCCTCGTAGTCAACCGACATGGCCCCACTCGCGCCCCACATGACTCCGAATCGGACCTTGGAGGATCGCGGCAAGCGCGGCAAGCGATAAGGCCGCCGCAAGCCGGCTTTGTCCTCAATACTAACCTGCGATAAGAGGGCTGCATGAAGGTCAATGGACAGCAAACCCGCTCCATCTGGGTCGAAGAGGACGGGATAACCGTCGGCATCATCGACCAGACCCTGCTGCCCTACCGTTACGCGACGTTGCGGCTGGCAACCGTGGCGGACGCGGCGCACGCGATCAAATCGATGCAGGTGCGCGGCGCGCCGCTGATCGGGGCGGTCGCGGCCTACGGCATGGCGCTCGCGCTGCGCGAGGACGCCTCCGACGCCGGGCTCGAGCGCGCCTATGCGCTGCTGATCGCGACGCGGCCGACCGCGATCAATCTGAAATGGGCGCTCGACGAGATGATGGCGGCGGTGCGCAACCGCGCGCGCGAGGATCGCGTGGCGGCGGCCTACAAGCGTGCGCAGGAGATCGCCGACGAGGACGTCGAGATCAATGCCGCGATCGGACGCCACGGGCTGCGCCTCATCGAGGAGATCGCCGCGACCAAAAAACCCGGCGAGCCGGTCAATGTGCTGACCCATTGCAACGCCGGCTGGCTCGCGACCGTCGACTGGGGCACCGCGACCTCGCCGATCTATCAGGCGCACGACAAGGGCATTGCGATCCATGTCTGGGTCGACGAGACGCGCCCGCGCAATCAGGGCGCCTCGCTCACCGCCTGGGAGCTCGGCCAGCACGGCGTGCCGCATACCGTGATCCCGGACAACACGGGCGGACACCTGATGCAGCACCGCCAGGTCGATCTCGCGATCGTCGGCACCGATCGCGTCACCGCGCAGGGCGACGTGTGCAACAAGATCGGCACCTATCTGAAGGCGCTCGCCGCGAAGGACAACAACGTGCCGTTCTATGTGGCGCTGCCCTCGCCGACGATCGATTTCGCCGT
>DATEKY010000382.1:0-4667 GCA_035277225.1 Xanthobacteraceae bacterium | reverse complement strand
GAGCCAGAGACTGAGCTCCGGCACCGCCGAAATGATCAGCAGCCCGCCGAACAGCGGGATGAAGAACGGCCAGGTCGCGCTCAGAACCTGCTCGGGTGTGATCCGCGCAACGCGTGCCGCGACGAACAGCCCGATCCCGAGCGGCGGATGAATGATGCCGAGGATCAGGTTGTAGGAGATGATCACGCCGAAGTGGACCGGGTCGACGCCGAGGCCTTTGACCACCGGAAGCAGGATGGGCGACAGGATCAGCAGGGCCGGAACGGTCTCGAGGAACGTCCCGACGACCAGCAGCAGGATATTGATGACGATGAGCCCGAGGACCGGACTGTGGACGTTGGCTCCGATGAACTGCGCCGCGTCGTGCGCGATGCGTTCGGTCGTCACGATCCAGCCCATCACGGAGGAGACCGCGATCAGATACATGATGACCGCCGTGACGATCACGGACTCCTTCACGCAATCGATCAGGCCGCGCACGCTCAGTCCGCCGTAGGCGAAACCCACCAGCAGCGCATAGCCCGCCGCGATCGCACCGATCTCCGATGGCGTCGCGACGCCGGCGAGAATGGCGCCGATGATCACGAACGGCGACAGCAGCGCGAAGGCCCCCTTCTTGAACGACTCCCACGCCTTGCGGCCCGCGAAGGGCTCGGGCTTGCCCCAGTCCGGCTTCTTGATGCGCATGTAGATCGAGATGTGGAGCATCAGCAGGATGCCGATGACGATGCCGGGAACGATCCCGGCAAGAAACAGTCGACCGACCGAGGTATCGGTGGCGAGGCCGTAGATCACGAACACGATGCTCGGCGGGATGATCGGCCCGAGCACGCAGGCGGCGAGCATCACGGCCGCCGCAAACGGCACCGGATAGCGCTGATCGCGCATCGCCTTGATGACGACGACGCCGAGCCCGGCAAGATCGGCCAGCGCGGCGCCGGAAATGCCGGAGAAGATCATCTCGGCCGCGATCGTGACCTGCGCGAGGCCGCCGCGCATCCAGCCGAACATGTCGCGCGCGAAGTTGAAGATGCGCTCCGTAATGCCGCTGATGTTGAGGAGATTGCCGGCGAGCACGAAGAACGGCACGGCGAGCAGCGCAAAACTGTCGACGCTCTCGATCATCATGCGCGGCACGACGTCGAACGGCGTGCCGGTCACCAGCACGCCGGCGAGCGCCGCGACACCGATCGCGATGCTGACCGGGACGCCGAGCGTCATCAGCAGCAGCATGACGACGATCATCGCGAGCGTGCCCATGTCAGATCACGACCTCGGAGGCGACGACGACGAGCGAGTCCCGCTCGGCCTGTTCGGCCGCCTCGGGAGACAGCTTGCGCGATTGCCAGGCCACGATGGCGTAATAGACCGCCGTGATCGCCATCGAGGCGGATGCCACGATCAGCGGCAGCGTGGAATAGAAGCGCGGGATGTTGAGGATGTAGGTGAAGAACACCAGTTGCGCCGGCGCGAGCTCCAGCCCGGTCACCACCAGGAAGAGGCAGAACATCACGATCAGAACCTGCGTGAAGATGGTCAGCGCGACCTGGACGCGGCGCGAGAGCCGGTTCACCAGGAATCCGACGATGATGTCCTGCTTGGCCTTGTAGACGTAGGCGATGCCGAAGAAGTAGGCGACCAGCATCGCGAGCTGCGCGATCTCCTGCGCCCACCAGATCGATCCCGCGAGCAGGTAGCGATAGAGCACCTGCGTCATCGTCAGGCCGACGACGAACACGAATGCCGCTATCGCGACCCACAGCTCGATGAAGCCGATCGCCGCCAGAAGCTTGCGAAAGCCGTGCATCGGTGCGCTACACCGCTGCTGTGCGCTATTTGATCGCCTGAACCCGGCCGACCAGGCCCTTCGGCAGGATGTTCTCGTTCTCGAAACGCTCGAACACCGTCTTGGCGACGTCGAGCCACGGCTTCATCGGCGGCGTGATGATCGTCACACCGTGGTCGTTCTGCGCCTTGCGGTCATACTCGTCGCGTTCGGCCGCCGACACCTCCAGATACTTCACGCCCGCTTCCTTCGCGACTGTCTCGAAGATCTGGCGCTGCTGCGGGGTCAGCTTGTCCCAGGTGCGTTTGCTCATCACCGGAACGACGATCTGGTAGTACTCCCCGACGTTTGTGAAGAAGCGCGCCGCTTCCGTCTGCTTGGTCAGGTAGGACGCGCTCAGCACGGTGGTCAGCCCGTCGACCGTGCCGGTCGCGAGCGCCGTGTAGGTGTCCGGCCAGGGAATGACCTGGATGTTGGCGCCGAAGGCGGCCCACGCCTTGATTGGGGCTTCGGCCTGGAACATGCGCAGCTTGTAGCCCTTCAAGTCCTCCGGCTTCATGATCGGCGTGCGCGTGAGCAGTCCGCGATCGCCGGCGCGCAGCCAGTTGTAGTTGCCCTTGCCGAGGAAGACGACGCCGCGCTTCTCGAGCGAGCCGACCATATCGGCGAACAGGTCGCTCGCCAGGAATTTCTTGAAGTGGTCGCGGTCGCGGAACACGAACGGCGTGTTCACGACGCCGAAGCGCGGGTCCCAGGCCTTGAAGTAGTCGAACGTGTCGATGAAGAGGTCCTGCGCGCCGGACACGAGGTTCTCGAGCTGCGACGGGATCGACTTGCCCAGCTCGCCCGCGTGAAAGACCTGGATCTCGATCTCGCCGTTCGTCAGCTCCTTGACGCGCTTGGCGAAGAATTCGGCAGCCTGCCCCTGATCGGACGTCGGCGGCAGAATATGACCCGCCTTCATTTTCATCGCCGCATCGCTTGGCCCGCTTGCAAGTCCGAGAGCAAGCAACGCGGCCGCAGTCGCCTTCCAGAACAAGCGCATGTTCAGCACTCCCCTCTTTGATCAGCCCAGCTCATTGCACGTGACATGCCGTCCTCAGCCGAAGCGCGGCTATTCCGCCGCGACCGGTACCTTTCGTTTGCGCTGCCGCCCGCGAAGCTTCCTGGTCGCCGCAACGTCGACCGCGAGACGCGGTCGCGTCTTGAACGCGACGCCATAGTGCTTGCGCGCGTATCCGATCGTGATCTTTTCCTCGGACACGTCGGCACTGACGAGCTCCGGATCGCGCTCGAACGGATCGCCGTAGCCGCCACCCCCGGCGAGGATGGCACGGAAGCGATCACCCTTCATCATCGGCTCGGTTTCCATCAGCAGAGCCGGCAGCAAGCGATCCTTGCCTTTATGCGTCAGGTAGTTGAGCGACGGCGTTCCCGGCTTGCCGCCGAACAGCCCGTGTGGCGGGAATTTGCGCTTGTCGGATCGCACGTTCAGCACCGCGTCGTCCGCCAGCATCTCGAACTCGCGCACAATCGATACACCGCCGCGATGCTTGCCGGCTCCGCCAGTATCCTGGACGAACCCGTACTGAACGACGCGCAGCGGATAGCCGCTCTCGATCATCTCGACCGGCACGTTGGACTGGTTGGCGCCCATGTGCGGAACGCCCTCCTGTCCGTCATGCGCCTGAGCGGCGCCCCAGGTGCCCATGAAGGTCTCGCAGAACACATAAGGCTTGCCGTCGACCCAACCCGCGATGGTCGGCAGGGTCGAGCCGCCCATGTTGTCGGCGGTGACTTTTTCGGGCACCGCCTGGGCGAGCGCGCCGAACAGGCAATCGATCATGCGATAGCCGGTGATGCCGCGCGCACCGCAAGGAAACGGCATCGTCGGATTGACCACCGTGCCCGCCGGCGCCACCACCTTGATGGCGCGCGTGTAGCCGAAGCAGTTCGGCACGTCGGCCGACATGATCGAGCGCATCGCCGTGTAGGCGCAGGCCTTGGTGAACGGCAGCGGCGAATTGATGCCGCCCTTCACCTGCTCGTTCGATCCGGTCCAGTCGATCGTGACGCCGTCGCCGGCAACGATCACCTTGGCTTGCAGGACGACCGGCACCGGCTTCTTCCCGAGCCCGTCGATATGGTCGGTGAAGCGGTAGGTGCCGTCCGGAATGTCGCGGATTTCCGCGCGCGCCAGGCGCTCCGCATAGTCATGCAGGTGGCCGAAATAGGCCGTCATGGTCTCGCGGCCATAGCGGCGGAACAGGTCGGTCATGTTGCGTTCGCAGGCCGTGCACGCCGCCATCTGGGCCTGCAGGTCGCCCATCAGCAGGTCGGGCAGCCGCACATTGAGGGCGACCAGTTGCCAGACCGGATCGACCGGCTTGCCGCGCTCCATGAACTTGAGGATCGGGATGCGGATGCCTTCCTGATAGATCTCGGTCGCGCCAAGCGCGTTCGAGCCCGGCACGATGCCGCCGACATCCGAGTGATGGGCGATCGTGGTCGCCCACGCCACCAGCTGATCCTCGAAGAAGATCGGCTTGATGATGTAGATGTCGGGAAGATGCTGGCCTGCCGAGACGTATGGATCGTTGAAGATGAAGACATCGTCGGGGAAGATGTTCCCCTGCTGCGTCGTGATCAGGCAGCGCATCGCGTCATAGAAGCTGCCGAGATGCATCGCGGTCGTGAGACCTTGCGCCAGTGTCTGCCCTTCGGCGTCGCAGACAGCGGTGGAAAAATCCATCGAGTCGCGCACGATTCCCGAATAGGCCGTCTTCATCGTCACGAGCGCCATCTCGTCGGCGATGGTATCGAGGCCGTTCTTGAGCACCTCGAGCAGAAAGGGATCGACGTCGTTTCTTGACATGTTTTC
>DATEKY010000381.1:0-5368 GCA_035277225.1 Xanthobacteraceae bacterium | reverse complement strand
TGCTGCGCCGTCTCCTCCTCGGCCAGCGCCTCGTCGCGCCAGGCCTCGAATGCCGCAAAGCCGCGCTCGATCCGCCGCGTCGCGCCGCGGTCGAGCCAGACGGTGGCGCGCGTGAGGTTGGCGAGGAAGCGGCGATCGTGGCTGATGACGACGAGCGCGGTGCGCGTGGCGGCCAGCGTGCCCTCGAGCCACTCGATGGTCGGCAGGTCGAGATGATTGGTCGGCTCGTCGAGCAGCAGGATGTCGGGTGCGGGAGCAAGCACGCGCGCCAGCGCGGCGCGGCGCGCTTCGCCGCCGGAGAGCCGGGCCGGGTCTTCGTCGCCGGAGAGGCCGAGCTGCTCCAGCAGATAGCGTGCGCGGTGCGCCTCGTCGCCCGGCGCGAGTCCCGCCTCCACATAGGCGAGCGTGGTGGCGAAGCCGGTGAGGTCCGGCTCCTGCGCCAGATAGCGGACGGTGGCGCCGGGCTGCGCAAAGCGCGTGCCGCGGTCGGCCTCGACCGTGCCGGCCGCGATCTTGAGCAAGGTCGACTTGCCCGAGCCGTTGCGCCCGACCAGGCACACGCGCTCGCGCTCGCCGATCGCAAGCTCGGAGCCTTCGAGCAACGGCGTGCCGCCGAAGGTGAGGTGGATGTCCTGCAAGGTGAGGAGCGGCGGAGCCATGCGCGCCGTTTAAGCAGGCAGAGCGCCGAGGGCAATCCTCATGGTGAGGAGCCGCGCGACAGTTCGTAGCCCGCATGGAGCGCAGCGGAATGCGGGACCAACGACCCCGGATTTCGCTTCGCTCCATCCGGGCTACGGTGGCTACGGCAAAGCCTAATCCTCTTCGCCGAACTTGCTCGCGACGAACGCCGCGATCGCGTCGACCAGGTCCTTCGCCTGCGGACCGGACGCCTTGAGCGTGAGCTGCGATCCGGGCCCGGCCGCGAACGTCACCAGCCCCATCAGCGAGTCGCCGTTCACAGTCTCGCCGTTGTAGCTGACGGTCAGGCGCGCGTCGTACTTCTCGACCAGCTGCACGAACTTGGCCGAGGGGCGCGCGTGCAGTCCCTTGCTGTTCACGATCTTGACGATGCGGGTGATCGTGCCGGGCGCGTCGGCGCCCGCGGCATTCGAATCAGGCTCGCCCGCGCTCGTCATTTTCCGGCAAGCACGCGGCTCGCGACCGTGATGTATTTCTTGCCCGCCTCCTGCGCGGCGGCGACCGACTTCTCGAGCGGACACTCGGCGCGCACCTTGGCGAGTTTCACCAGCATCGGCAGGTTGATCCCGGCGAGCACCTCGACGTTCGGCCGGTTCATCACCGAGATCGACAGGTTCGAGGGTGTGCCGCCGAACATGTCGGTCAGGATCACCACGCCGTCGCCGCCGTCGGCACGCGTGACCGCCTCGATGATGTCGCGGCGGCGTTGCTCGACGTCATCGTCGGGACCGATCATCACGGTCTCGATCTGCTTTTGCTCCCCCACCACGTGTTCCAGGGCCGCGCGGAATTCGACGGCAAGCCGCCCGTGGGTAACGAGTACCAAGCCAATCATCTTGAAGTCGGAACTCCGGCCGGCGCCTGTCCCCACTGGGTCGCCGCGCGAAAGGGCGCCATCATGACCATGTCGGGGGCAAGCGCAAGGGGGTGGCAGGTATGCGAAAAATTATTCGCAGTGCAGTAGACCGTAACGGAAACTGGCGCTAGGCGCCGGAATCTTCAGTGCGCAGCGCAGCAATCACGAGGGGGAGGGGGGCCTCCGAGGGCGCGACCGCAAGTCGCGGCAGGACGATGCCGGCGACCTCCGCGGTGGTGGATTTCCGCTCCGGAAGGCGCTCCGCATCGGCGGCGCCGAGGTCCACCACCAGGCCGACGGCCGCGACCGGCTCATGCGGCAGGCGGCGGATGCCGAGCCCGCGGATCTCGATCAGGCCTGCGATGGTGGGCGCCGGCCGCACCAGCAGCCGTCCATGCGCCGCCTCGACATGGACGCGGTCGTCGCCGATCAGCCGCGCGAAGGGAAGCGCGCCGCTTTCGCCGGCGCGGATCAGCGCGAACGCGAGGCCGGACTTGCCGGATCCCGCCGGGCCGCGGATCAGCACGGCGCGCGCGCCGGCCAGGACCGCGGTGGCGTGGATGGTGGGAGTACTCACGACATAGACACGTTGGTGACGACAACACGAGCCACGAGCTCGGTCTGCTCCCTCACCCGTTTACGGGGGAGGGGTGGGGAGGGGGCATACCGCGCGCGTGGCGACATCACATCGCCGGCAGGCGCACCACGAAGCGCGCGCCGAGCACCTGCGGGCCTTCGGGGCCGGTGGCGACGCCCATGCGGTTCTCGGCGCGGATGCGTCCGCCATGCGCTTCGACGATCTGGCGCGAGATCGACAGCCCGAGCCCGGAGTTCTGGCCGAAGCCCTGATGCGGCCGGTCGGTGTAGAAGCGCTCGAAGATGCGCTCGATCGCTTCCGGCTGGATGCCCGGCCCGTCGTCGTCGACCGTGATCTCGACCGCGCGGCGCAGCCGCTTCGCCGTGATGCGCACGGTGCCGCCCTGCGCCGAGAACGAACGCGCATTTTCGATCAGGTTGTCGATCACCTGTCCGAGCCGCGAGTCGTGCCCCGGCACCACGAAGGCGCTCGGCGGGCCGCCCTCGAAGGCGAGCGTCATCCGCACGCCGTCGTCGCGGCGCACTTCGTTCGCCACCGTGACCACGGTATTGAGCAGCCGCGTGAGGTCGACCGGCGCCACGTCCTGGCGCTGCAGGTCGGCATCGAGCCGGCTCGCGTCCGACACGTCGGTGATCAGCCGGTCGAGCCGCTTCACGTCGTGCTCGATCACCGAGAGCAGCCGCGCGCGGCTTTCCGGCGTCTTCGCGAGCGGCATGGTCTCGACCGCCGAGCGCAGCGAGGTGAGCGGGTTCTTCAGCTCGTGCGACACGTCGGCCGCGAAGCTTTCGATCGCCTCGATCCGGCTGTAGAGCGAGTTGGTCATCTCGCGCAGCGCGCCGGACAATTCGCCGATCTCGTCGCGCCGCCGGGTGAAGTCGGGGATTTCGACGCGCGCCTTGATCCGGCGCCGCACGCTGTCGGCGCCCTCCGCGAGCCGGCGCACCGGCCCCGCGATGGTGCGCGCGAGCAGCATCGAGAGCAGCACCATGACGGCGCCGAGCGCGAGGAACAGCAGGAAGATCTGCAGCCGTTCGGCGGCGACCGCGGAATCGATCTCGCCGCCTTCGGTCGACAGCAGCAGCGCGCCGCGCACCGCGCGGAAGCGCTGGATCGGGACCGACACCAGCACGATGATCTCGCCGCGCTCGTTGACCCGCACGGTGCTCGCCTTCATCCCGAGCAGCGCCTGGATCACCTCCGGATAGCCGAGCCCGTTCGCCGGACCGAGGTCGCGATAGAGCGGCAGGTTGACCCGGCCGAACCAGTTCTTCACCGCGATCCAGGCGCGTTCCATGCGGCTCGGCCGGTCGTCGACCGGCACGATGTCGTAGCGCAGCACGTCGCCGCGGCCGTAGAGGTTGCGCGTGTCGAGCAGCAGCGCGCCCTCGCGGTCGTAGACGCGCGCCTGCGTGCGCGTCGGCGACACCAGGCGGCGCAGCAGCGGCGCGACGCGCTCCGGATTGACCGAGAACTCGAGCGCCGACTGCGCCTCGTCGATCGGCCCGTAGCTTTCGCCGGTCTGCAGCTCGAGCAGCTTGTCGGGATCGATCGTGATGGTGTCGGTCTCGATCGTCGCCGAGGCCGCGATCGCGCCGGCGATGATCTCGCCCTGCACCAGCAGGCTCTGCACGCGCGCCTCGATCAGGCCGGCGCGGAACTGCGACAAATAGAGGATGCTGATCGCGAGCGCGAGCAGGCCGGCGATGTTGAGCAGGACGATGCGCCGCGTCAGGCTCGAGGAAGACTGCGCGACGAGGAAACGCCAGGTCGCGACCGAGGGCGCGAAGAACCAGCGCACCCATTTGCGCGCGGCACGCCACTTCACGCCACCCGAGCGCACCTCGGCGACGGCAGGAGCAGTTTCTGCGGTTCGATCCAGCACCCTTCGCTCTCGCCCGCGATCGTCGGCTCCTCGGAGCCGGGCAATCAGCCTCGCAAATTTCGCGGTGCCCCAATCCGCGCGGATACTTTAGCGCAACGGACCGGCAATACGAAGCGGCGCGAAAATCAGGTTTCCTTGAAACGGTAGCCGACGCCGTACAGCGTCTCGATCATGTCGAAATCGTCGTCCGCCACCTTGAACTTCTTGCGCAGGCGCTTGATGTGGCTGTCGATGGTGCGATCGTCGACGTAGACCTGATCGTCGTAGGCCGCGTCCATCAGCGCGTTGCGGCTCTTCACCACGCCGGGGCGGCTCGCGAGCGCCTGCAGGATGAGGAACTCGGTGACGGTCAGCGTCACCGGCTCGTCCTTCCAGGTGCAGGTGTGGCGCTCCGGGTCCATGCGCAGCAGGCCGCGCTCGAGCACCTTGCGGGTGTCGGGCTCCTTGACGGTGATGCCGTCCTTCGGGCCGCCGCGGCGCAGGATCGCCTTGACGCGCTCGACCAGCAGCCGCTGCGAGAACGGTTTGCGGATGAAGTCGTCGGCGCCCATCTTCAGGCCGAACAGCTCGTCGATCTCCTCGTCCTTCGAGGTGAGGAAGATCACCGGCATGTCGGTCTTCTGGCGCAGCCGGCGCAGCAGTTCCATGCCGTCCATGCGCGGCATCTTGATGTCGAGGATGGCGAGGTCCGGCGGCGAGGTCTTGAAACCCTCGAGCGCGGAGGCGCCGTCCGTATAGGTCATGATCCGGTAGCCTTCGGATTCGAGCGCGATCGAAACCGAGGTCAGGATGTTGCGGTCGTCATCGACCAGGGCGATTGTGGGCATGGGCGGCCTTCTAGCACAATTCGGCCGCGCGAAAACCCGCCCGGCCCCTGTTCCAGACAAGACCCGGGAACTGGCGCAATTGTGGCAAAGGTTAGAAAAATCGTGGCAGATGAAGGATTTGGGAGGGGTCGAATGTCGCAAGCGCTAACCCCGAAGCTGCCCGGCGCGATGCCCGACCGCCTGCCCGAAGGTGCGCGCGCACCTGCGGATTTTGACCCAAGGGAATTGGGAAAGGCGCTGCTGCGCTCGATCCGCGCCGGTACGCTCGGCACGCTCGACCGCAACACCGGCCACCCGTTCGCCTCGCTGGTGACCTTGGCGACCGACGTGGACGGCTCGCCGCTGATCCTCACCTCGCGGCTTTCGACCCATACGGCGAACCTCGAAGCCGACGGCCGCGCCTCGGTGCTGCTCGCGCAGACCGGCAAGGGCGACCCGCTGGCGCATCCGCGCCTGACCGTGCTGGGCGCGTTCGCGCGCATCGAGAAGGAGAGCGCCGAGGAGGC
>DATEKY010000380.1:0-2496 GCA_035277225.1 Xanthobacteraceae bacterium | reverse complement strand
CCAAAGAGGGCGCGCAGATCGTGCACGACGTGCTCGCCGCGTTCCTGCCCGAGGTGAAGGCCGCCAACATCAAGGTCGAGGACACCTACGAGAACCGCTTCGTCGAGGCGGCGCTGAAGAAGTGGCAAGGCAAGATGTGAGAGTTCCTCATGCTGAGGAGGCCGCCCGTAGCGCGTCGCAGACGCGCGTAACCGCGCTTATGGCGCCAGCGAAGGCGGCCGTCTCGAAGCATGGCCCAAGGCGAGCCTCTGGCCATCCTTCGAGGCCCTGCTTCGCAGGGCACCTCAGGATGAGGAGTCGAGTCTACGCATGCGCGTTTCGCATGGATGCCCGGCCGCCCGTGGGGTGCGCCGGGCAGGCGCGTCCCCTATAAGGGCGCGGAGACGCAGGTAAATAGCCAAGCCGGGCAATGACACAGCTGACCGACGCCACACCGACGGCGGCGCGCAACAATGACGCGCGCATCATTCCGCTCGTCTGCGCGGCGCATTTCGTCAGCCATTTCTACATTCTCGTCTTGCCGCCGCTGTTTCCGTTCATCCGCGACTTCTACAATGTGAGCTATACCCAGCTCGGCTTCGCGCTCGCCGCGTTCAACATCACCACCGCGCTGTGTCAGACCCCCGCGGGCTTCCTGGTCGACCGGGTCGGCGCGCGCTCGGTGCTGGTGGCGGGGCTCGTGCTCGGCGCTGCATGCCTGGCGGTCGTCGGCCTCATTCCGTCGTTCTGGCTGCTGGTCGCGATGTTCGCGGTGTTCGGCGTCGCCAATGGTGTCTACCATCCGGCCGACTACGCGATCCTCTCGCAGCTCGTCTCGAACGAGCGCGCGAGCCAGGCGTTCTCGCTGCATATCTTCGCGGGCTTCCTCGGCACCGCCGTGGCGCCGGTGACAATGCTGATCCTGCAGCAGTCGCTCGGCTGGCAGGGCGCATTCCTCGCCGCCTCGGTGATGGGCCTGATTGTGGCGATCCCGCTCCTGTTGCAGCCCGCCGCGCTGTTCGAGCCGCCGCCCAAGCCGGTACGTCCGCACAGCGAAGCGCCGAAGGACGACAAGGCCGGCTGGTCGCTGCTGCTGTCGGGGCCGATCCTGCTCAATCTCCTGTTTTTCGTGATGATCACCTTCTCGACCACCGGGGTGCAGAACTATTCGGTGGTGGCGCTCAACGAGGCCTACGGCACGCCGATCGGCCTCGCCAACACGGCGCTGACCGCGAACCTGATGCTCAGCGCGTTCGGCGTCCTTGTGGGCGGCGTGCTCGCGTCGCGCGTCGGGCGGCCGGAATGGGTCGCGGCCGGCTCGTTCCTCGGCATCGCCCTGACCGGCGCCGTGATCGGCATCGCCGACTTCGGCATCGTGGTGCTGATGATCGCGATGTCACTGAACGGGTTCGTCAACGGGCTGATGCAGCCCTCGCGCGACATGATCGTTCGCGCGGTGACGCCGGATGGCCAGTTCGGCAAGGTGTTCGGCTTCGTCACCACCGGGTTCAACATCGGCGGCATCATCGCGCCGCTGCTGTTCGGCTACGTGATGGACTCCGGAAATCCGCGCTGGGTGTTCTTCCTCGTCTGCGGACTGAGCCTGCTGGCGATCCTGACCATCGTGCCGAATTTCCTGCGGCGCGAGAGCCGCGCCTGATCGGGGCCGCGTTCGCTTGCGTGGGCGTCCAGTTTTGAATAATTTCAAAACTGGTTCGCGGACATCCCATGCGACTGACCGAGCAGAGCCGTTATGCCTTGCGCGTGCTCGCGCACTGCGCCGAGCGTCACCCGGCGCTCGCCAAGGTCGCGACCATTGCGACCGTGACCGGCATCACCGAGCAGAACATCTTCAAGCTGATCAAGGTGCTCGCCAAGGCGGGCTTTGTCGAGACGATCCGCGGGCCGCATGGCGGCGTGCGTCTCGCGATGGCGCCGAAGGCTATTCGCGTCGGGCAGGTGATCCGCGCCATCGAACCGCGCTTCAAGGCCTGCGGGCCGCTCGGTCTGATGCTGTCCGATGAGCCGGTCTCGGCGGTCGAGCGCGAGCTCGACCAGGCGATCGGACGCGGCATCGCGGCGTTCATGGACACGCTCGACCGCACCACGATCGCGGCGCTGCTCGAGAAGCGGCCGGCCAACGCGGCGTAATCAGAGCTGCGCCACCGCCGCTTTGGCGCCTTTGGCAATGATGCGCGCCAACGTAGTGGTGACGCTTGCGCGAAAACGCGGGTCCACGCTGAGCTCGCCGAAGATTTCGCGCACGTCGAGCAGGGCAGGGGCGAGGCGCTCGGCCGAGAGCCCGGCCTGGTCCGCGACCGCGCGCAGCCGCGCCGAGAGCGGATCGCGCACGTCGATCGGCTTGCCGCGCTCGTCGATGCCGGTGACGTAGCGCATCCAGCCGGCGACGCCCATCACCAGCCGGTCGATCGGCGCGCCCGCCGCGAGGCGGTCGCGGATCGTGCCGAGCAGGCGCTGCGGCAGCTTCTGCGAGCCATCCATGCAGATCTGCCAGGT
>DATEKY010000379.1:0-2092 GCA_035277225.1 Xanthobacteraceae bacterium | reverse complement strand
GTTCGGCGGCGTCACCATCGGCGTGTTGTGGGCGCTCGGCGTCGCGGCCGAGATCGTGCTGTTCGCGCTCGCGCCGCGCCTGCCGCAATCGATCGGGCCGGTGACGCTCATCCTGATCGGGGCGGCAGGCGGCGTCACGCGCTGGATCGCGACCGCGTTCGATCCACCGCTGGCGTTGCTCGCGCCGCTGCAGATGCTGCATGCGCTGTCGTTCGGCGCGACACATCTCGGCACGATGATGTTTCTCAGCCGCAACGCACCCGAAGGCGGCCGCGCCGCCGCGCAGGGCGACGTCTCGACCGCGAACGGCGTGATGATGGCGGCAGGCTCGGCGCTGTCCGGGCTGCTCTACGGCGCGGGCGGAAGTTATGCCTATCTGGCGATGGCGGTCCTGTGCGTCGCGGGCGCGGTTTTCGCCGTCATCGCCGGGCGATTGATGTCAGCCCCAGAGCGCTGACATCGCCGGATAAACCAGACTGCCCTCGTAGCGCAGACCGTGTTCGCGGTCGCGCGCGAGCAGCAGCGGCCCGTCGAGATCGACCACGCGCGCCCGTCGCGCCAGCAGCATCGCGGGCGCCATCGACAGCGAGGTCGCCACCATGCAGCCGACCATGAGCGCGAAACCGAGCCGCTCGGCCTCGCGCGCCATCGCCAGCGCCTCGGTGAGCCCGCCGGTCTTGTCGAGCTTGATGTTGACCGCATCATATTTTCCGGCGAGCGAGGAGAGCGACGCGCGGTCGTGCACGCTTTCATCGGCGCAGACCGGAATCGGCCGTTTGATCGTCGCAAGCGCCGCATCGTCGCCGGCCGGCAGCGGCTGCTCGACCAGGGTCACACCCGCATCGGCACAGGCGGCAAGGTTGGCCGCGATGCTGTCCGGCCGCCATGCTTCGTTGGCATCGACGATCAGCTCGGAGTTGGGCGCGGCCTCCCGCACCGCGCGGATGCGCTGCGGATCGCCGTCGCCGCCGAGCTTCACCTTGAGCAGTTTTCGCGAGGATGCCGCGGCCGCCGCCGCTGCCATCGAGTCGGGCGTGCCGAGCGAGATCGTATAGGCGGTCACCAGCGGTCCCGGCTCCGCCATCCCGGCCAACACATGCGCGGGTTTTCCGGAGGCTTTCGCCTCGAAATCCCAGAATGCGCAATCGAGCGCGTTGCGCGCTGCTCCCGCCGGCATCGCGCTCTGCAGAGCGGCGCGGTCGAGGCCGCCCGCGAGCGCGTGGCGCATTCCCTCGATCGCCGCAGTGACGCCCTCCACCGTCTCGCGGTAGCGCGCGTACGGCACACACTCGCCGCGCCCCGTCACCGCACCGTCGGCGATCTCCGCAACCACCACGGCGGCTTCCGTCTTGGCGCCGCGCGCGATCGTGAAGCTGCCTGCGATCGGCCAGCGCTCGGTGCGGACTGTCAGGGCTACCATCGCGCCGCGATGCCAGAACAGCGCGCAAAAGAAAAGGGCGGTCACCGCTGTCATCCCGGCCGAGCGCGCAAGCGCGAGAGCCGGGACCCACATATCCCAACTCCCTCAGCGTTCCGCGATAGATGGGTCCCGGGTCTCGGCCTTCTGCCTCGCCCGGGATGACGTCCTACGTCGGCTCAGCCGTTGCCCTCGAACCGCCCCGCGGCGTGCGCCAGCATGGTGTAGACCTTGCCGGTGTCCGAGGTGAGATAGCTGCGCGCCTGCGCCTGGCCGCGGTCGCCCTGCGAGACCTCCTCGAGCAGCCGCTCGAACTCGCCGATGTAGCGGTCGACCGTCTGCTTGAACTCGCGGTCGGAACGATAGCGACGGCGGATTTCCTCGAAGGTCTTCTGCCCCTGCAAGGTGTAGAGGCGGCGCGTGAACACGTTGCGTTCGCCGCGCTTGTAGCGCTCCCACAGTTCGGCCGCCGCGTCATGATCGATCATGCGCGCGATGTCGACCGAGAGCGAGTCGAGCGACTCCATCGCCTGCCGGGTCTGGCGGCTGTCGCCGAGCGGCGGCTGCGGCTCGTCGCGGCTGGCGCGCCCGAGCAGGTCGGAGAGCCAGCCGCCGCGACCTTCCTGGGCGGGCGGAGCGGGCGGCGCCTGCATCTCCTGGCGGCGCGGCGGCGGA
>DATEKY010000378.1:0-3720 GCA_035277225.1 Xanthobacteraceae bacterium | reverse complement strand
CCGAGGTCGCCCCCAGGATCAGGATCCTCATGCGGCCTCCGCGGTCACGCGGCGCCAGAAGTCGGACATGATCTTCGGGTCGCGCTGCGCCTCGACCTTGCGCCAGTCCGGATAGCCGGCGCGGAACACGGCGCCCGACATGGTGGCGTCCTTCGCGGGATAAAGCCGCCCGCCCGCCGCGAGCACCGCATCCGCCATGGCGTCGAGCAGACGGCGCGTGCTCTCGCCCTTGTTGGGAAAGTCGAGCGCGAGCGTCGCGCCGGGCAGCGGGAACGACAGCACGCCGGGAGACGGCGCGTCGCCGAACAGCTTCAGCACCAGCAGGAACGACCCCTCGCCGGCCTCGGCGGTGAGCTCGAGCAGCTCGCGCACGGTCTCGAACGCGCCGGCCGTCGGCACCGTCGACTGGTGCTGGAAAAATCCGCGCCGCCCGTAAAGCCGGTTCCAGTCCGCCACGGCATCGAGCGGAAACAGGAAGGGATCGTAGTGCATGCGCCTGGCGCCGAGCACGAAAGGACGCCGGCGGTAGGCCGCGTTGAAAAGACCGATCGTGTGCGCGTTGAGCAGGAAGCCCGGAGCATCGAACGGCGCCGCGAGCCGCGGCGCCTTGTGCACAGCGAGCCCGCCGCCTTCCGCGTGCCGGCCGCGCGTGAACAGCCCGCGCCCGGTCGCGCCGCCTTTCGCCAGGCAATCGATCCATGCGACCGTGTAGGGCCAGTCGCGGCTCTCCTCCGCGATGCGAAAAAAGCCCGCGAGATCGTCGATCGCAAGCGTTTCGGTGTCGAACATCGCCGAGCGGATCGCGCTGAGCCGCAGTTCCACCCACAGGATGACACCGGTGAGCCCCAGCCCGCCGATGGTGGCCGCGAAAAGCTCGGGGTTCTCCTGCGGCGACAGGGTCAGCACCTCTCCCGACGAGCGAGCGAGGCCGATGGCGTTCACATGCGCCCCGAATGTCCCGACATGCTCATGGTTCTTGCCGTGCACGTCGTTCGCGACCGCGCCGCCGAGGGTGACGAATTTCGTCCCCGGCACGACCGGTGCGAACCAGCCCTGCGGCACGGTCACGCGCAGCAGCCGATCGAGCGTCAGCCCGGCCTCGGCACGCAGCACGCCGCGCTCGCGGTCGAAGGCGATGATGCGGTCGAGCCGGTCGGTGACGATCAGCCGGCCGCCTTCGTTGAGGCACACATCGCCGTAGGAACGTCCCATCCCGAAGCACAGGCGCGGGCCCCCCTCGGCGGACGCCGCAGCGCGCAGTTCGTCGAGGAACGCCGGCCGGGCCACATCGTGCGGCACACGGCGCAGCCGACCCCATGAAGAAACCTGCTGCATGCCTTCGCGCCCGCTTCGGATGCGCCGCTTCTAGTCCGTCATGCCATTGAGTTTCAACATCAATTCCGCGAGCTTCGGGCATTAACGAGATCGAAGCGGCACGCTTGACCGCAGCGGCGTTCCCACGTTCATTGCCCCGATGGACGTGACCAGACTCAAGCTGCCGGGACTTATGGTGTTGAAACCGCGCCGATTTTCCGATCCGCGCGGCTATTTCATCGAGACTTATAACGAGAAGGTCTTCGCGGCGGCCGGCATCACGGCGAAATTCGTGCAGGACAACCAGTCGCTCTCGGCCGCCAGGGGAACCGTACGCGGCCTGCACTTCCAGCTTCCGCCCGCTGCGCAGGCCAAGCTTGTCCGCGTGTTGCAGGGCAGCGTATATGACGTCGCGATCGATTTGCGGGTGGGCTCGCCGACCTACGGGCAATCGGCCGCCGCGACGCTGACGGCCGACGGCGGCGAGCAGATTTTCGTGCCGCGCGGCTTCGCCCACGGGTTCTGCACGCTCGAACCCGACACCGTGGTCGCCTACAAGGTCGACGCATTCTATGCACCTGCAAGCGACAGCGGACTCATCTGGAACGATCCGACGTTGGCGATCGGCTGGCCGGCCGCCGCGGACGAGGCCGTGCTGTCCGACAAGGACAAGACGCATGGCCGCTTCGCCGATTTCGCATCTCCCTTCACATACGAAGGCGCATGATGGCTAAGCGCTTCCTCGTCACCGGCGGCGCGGGCTTCATCGGCTCGGCGGTGGTGCGCCACCTGATCCGCGAGACGCCGCATCAGGTGCTGGTGGTCGACAAGCTCACCTATGCGGGCAATCTCGACTCGGTCGCGCCGGTGGCGAACGACGCGCGCTATGCGTTCCTGCGCGCCGACATCACCGACCACGCCAAAATGCGCGAGGCGTTCGAGAGCTTCGCGCCGGATGCCGTGATGCACCTCGCGGCCGAGAGCCATGTCGACCGTTCGATCGACGGGCCGGGCGAGTTCATCCAGACCAACGTGGTCGGCACCTTCGCGCTGCTGCAGGAGGCGCTGCGCTACTGGCGCGCGCAGCCGGCGGGCCGCGCGCAGGCGTTCCGCTTCCATCACATCTCGACCGACGAGGTGTTCGGATCGCTCGGCGAGGAAGGCCTGTTCTGCGAGACGACCGCCTACGACCCGCGCTCGCCCTACTCGGCCTCCAAGGCCGCGTCCGACCACCTGGTGCGCGCCTGGCACCACACCTACGGACTGCCGGTGATCGTGACCAACTGCTCGAACAATTACGGGCCCTATCATTTCCCCGAGAAGCTGATCCCGCTGATGATCATCAACGCCCTCGAGGGGCTGAAACTGCCGGTCTACGGCAAGGGCGCCAATGTGCGCGACTGGCTTTACGTCGAGGATCATGCGCGCGCGCTGGTGACGGCGGTGCTCGATGGCGCGATCGGCGCGACCTATTGCATCGGCGGGCGCAACGAGAAGACCAATCTCGACGTGGTCGAGACGATCTGCGCGCTGATGGACGAACTTGCGCCGAGCGCGAAGATCGGCGCGCGCAAGACGCTGATCGATTTCGTCGCCGACCGGCCGGGGCACGACCTGCGCTACGCGATCGATGCCGGCAAGATTGCGAGCGACCTCGGCTGGGAGCCGCGCGAAACCTTCGAGTCCGGCCTGCGCAAGACGGTCGAGTGGTATCTCGCCAACCGCAGCTGGTGGGAACGCATTCGCTCGGGCGTCTACCGCGGCGAGCGGCTGGGAGTGGTTGCGTGATCCTCCTGTTCGGCGCCAATGGCCAGCTCGGCCAGGAGATGGTGCGGGCGAGCGCCGCGCGGAAAATGCCGCTGGCCGCGCTCTCGCATGCGGAGGCCGACATCGCGGATGCGGCGGCGCTGCGCGAGGCGATCGCGCGGCACAGGCCCGCGCTGGTAGTGAACGCCGCGGCCTACACCAAGGTCGATCTCGCGGAGACGGACCTGGACGCGGCCCGGCGGGGCAACGAGACCGGCCCTGCCCTGCTCGGCGCCGCCTGCGCAGCCGCGAACCTGCCGCTCGTCCACATTTCGACCGACTACGTGTTCGACGGCACGAAGCCGACGGCGTATGTGGAGACAGACCCGGTCAGCCCGGCGAGCGGCTACGGGCGCAGCAAGGCAGCCGGCGAGCACGCGCTGCGCGCCGCAACGCCGCGCCACGTGATCCTGCGCACCTCATGGGTCTACGGCGAATTCGGCCATAACTGTCTCAAGACGATCCTGCGGCTAGCGGCGGCGCGCGACGAGTTGCGCATCGTCGCCGACCAGCGCGGCAGTCCGACCTCGACGCTCGATCTCGCCGAGGCGATCCTGTCGATCGCGCCGCGGCTGATTGCGGGCGAGGACGTGTGGGGCA
>DATEKY010000377.1:0-2856 GCA_035277225.1 Xanthobacteraceae bacterium | reverse complement strand
GCCTGAAAGGGGAGGGTCGGCACGCGAAGCGTGCCGGGGTGGGGTCACAGGGATTAAGACCCCCACCCGGCTTGCTGACGCAAGCCGACCTCCCCCCTTCGGGGGGAGGTATAAGAGAGAGGTCACCCCTTCTTCTCCATGTTCCAGAAGCCGACCACCTCGGGCATTCCGATCACCCCGGTGAGGTTCTTGCGCCACGCCGAGTTGCGGAAGAACTGCCCGAGGATCACGTGCGGCACGTAATCCCAGCCGTTCTGCTGCAGTTCGCGCGCGACCGCCTTCCGCCCATCGAGGTCCGGCGCGGTCGCCCATTTTTTGCGCAGCTGCTCCTGCTTCTCGTTGGTCGGCCAGCCGAACCAGGCCTTCTCGCCGTTCGCCGCCTGGCCGGTGAACGAGATCGGATCCGAGAAGGTGATGCCGGTGACGGTGGTGGAGAAGATGTTCCAGCCGCCTTCGGCCGGCGGCTTCTTGACGGCGCGGCGCGACACCAGCGCGCCCCAGTCCATCGCGGCAAGATCGACATTGACGCCGGCCTGGCGCAGCCATTGCGCGGCGAACAGTCCGGCCGGATTGGCGAGATAATGGTCGGTCGCCTGCAGCACCACGACCGGCTTGCCGTCGTAGCCGGCTTTCTGGAACAGCTCTTTCGCCTTGGCGATGTCTTGCCCCTTCTTGAACCAGTCGGTGTTGGCGTCGTTGGTCATCGGCGTGCCGCAGCCGAAATAGGACTCGCAGGCCTGCCACGACTTCGACTGGCCGAAGATCGCGCGCATCACGTCGTCCTGCTTGACCAGATGCAGCATGGCGCGCCGCGCATCCGGATTGTTGAACGGCGGATGCAGCGCGTTGAGCCGCATGAACGCGATGTGGCCGGTCTTGTTCAGCACCTGAACGGTGAGGTTGGTGTCCTTCTTCAGGTCGTCGATCAGGTCCTGCGGCGGCACTTCGTAGAAATCGATCTCGCCCGCCTGCAGCGCACTCAGCGCGGTCTGCTCGTCGGCGATGTTCTCGAAGGTGACGCGGTCGAGCTTGACCACCTTGCCGCCCGCCATTGCGGAGGGCGGCTCCTTGCGCGGGACGTAGTTCGGATTGCGGTCGTAGACATGGCGGTTGCCGGGCCGCGTCTCGTCGCGGTTGTAGAGGAACGGGCCGGAGCCGATGGTGTCGCGCACCTGCTGGTTGGGATCGGTCTCGGCGTCCTTCTTGCGCATGATGTAGCAAAGCGAGGTCGAGATGGTGGAGAGCGCGTCGATCACAAGCCCGTAAGGCTCGCTCAGCACGATGCGGAAGGTCTTGTCGTCGACGACCGGCGTATCCTTCACGCGCTGCATCATGGTCTGGCCGGCGCTCGCGCGCACCGCCCAGCGACGCACCGAGGCGACGCAGTCGGCGGCCGTCACGGCGGCGCCGTCGGAGAACTTCAGCCCGTCGCGCAAGGTGAACGTATAGGTCAGCTTGTCGTCGGAGAGGCCCCATTTGTCGACCATCTGCGGCTGCGGATTGAAATCGCCGTCGAGGCCGAACAGCGTGTCGTAGATCATCGCGCCGTGGTAGGCGGTGATGTTTGCGGTGGTCCAGATCGGATCGAGCACGCGCAGGTCGGCGTGCATCACCGCCTTGACGGTACGCGCCGCCGAGACCTGCGCCCTCGCCGGAATGATGGACGGTCCGCCGATCGCGGCCGCAAGGCCGCCGGCAAGAACACTGCGCCGTGTCGTTTTCATCGCGATCTCCCTCCATGGCCTTGTTGCGTCGGCCTTGCACGAATTAGGCCACGTGAAAGCGGAGCGCGTCAAATGATGAGACGCGGTTCCGTCGCCGCGTCGAGCGGCCAGATCGGGCGCCGGACCCTGGTCCAGGGCAGCTTGCGGACATCGCGCGGCAGCGCGCCGTCGCCCTCGGCGTAGATCACATGGGCGGCGATCTGCGAAAACGACGCGTAGAAGTGCTGGTTCGACTTCACCACGAGGATTTTGCGCGCCTTCGGATCGATGCCGAAGTTGGAGAACAGGTCCGTGCCCATCGCCTGCGCACGGGTCGAGATCAGCACTGCCTCGACGCCGCCCATGCGGATCGACGCGACATCGCCGAGCGGTACGATGGCGCCGGCAAACGTTTGGTGCGCGTCCGGCACGCAGCGGATGATCTCGACCTCGGCATCGACCGGCAGGCCCGAGGTCAGCCCGGTCTTGCCGCCGAAGCGAAACGGCAGCCGCGCGCCTTCGCCGGCGTCGAAGGCGAGCCGTACCGCGATCGGATCCCAGATCGGCGCGACGGCAGCGCCGCTCACGCCGCGAGCGATCAGCCGGTGCAGGAACGTGGTGTTGTCGGAAGGCGCGCCGCCGCCGGCATTGTCGGTGGTGTCGGCGATCACGATGGGGCCGCCGGGCTGCGCCAGCGCGAAGTCGATCGCGCCGTCGACCGAGTATTCCGGCGGCGCGGACTTTTCGCGGAACGAGATCAATTCGCGGCCGATCTGTTCGGCCAGTTTGTCGCCGTGCGGCTTGGCATCGTCGGTGATGACGAGGATGCGCGCGCCGGCCTCCGGCACGTCGCCGTAGGGGAAGCAGTGGCCGATCGAGATCGAGAGCACGCGCTCCTTGCCTTCCAGCGCCATGATGCGGTCGACCAGCCCGCGCATCGGCTGGATCGAGGTCGGAAAGCTCGCGATCAAGCGGCAGTCGAACACGGACTTTGTTGGTTTGATCTCGCGGCGGATGGTGCGCAGCACGAGGTCGACGACTTCCTCGCCGCGCTCGGCGAAATCCGTGTGCGGATACTCCTTGAACAGCACGATGATGTCGGCGAGCGCGCAGCGCTTCTGCGTCAGATGACAGTGCGGATCGAGCTCGACGC
>DATEKY010000376.1:0-3464 GCA_035277225.1 Xanthobacteraceae bacterium | reverse complement strand
CCATGGCAGCGCAACCACGACGGCGACGGCGAGCCAGTCAGCGACGCGATCGAGCCGCGCCCGGTCGAAGGCGCGCGTGAAGCTCACATTCGCGGCATCGGTCATCGAGAATCCTGCGCGCGCCGGTACGCGACATTCTGGCGGTTGCGCGCCACGGCAGTGTAGCCGTGCCGCTCGAGCAATGCGAACACGTCAGTCTGCCAGAAGCCGCGCGTATCCTCGATCAGCACAAGTTCGGGCAACAGCTCGCGCGGCGCGTCGCGCAGGAACGGCACGAGCACAATGTCCTCGGCGCCCTCGACGTCGATCTTCAGCGCGTCGATGGAGGCGATGCCGGCGTCGCGCAGCACCGAGACGAACGGCTTGCACGGCACCGACACGCTCACGCCGGCCTCGCTGCGCGTCGCGGTCTCGATATGCGTGCCGCCGCTGTCGCTGGTGTCGAGCAGCAGCGCTACCGTACCCTCGCGATCCGCAACCGCGATCGGCAGCACATGGACCTTGACGGCGGGATTGGCCGCAAGATTGAAGCGCAGGCGGTCGAGAATGCCCGGTTGCGGCTCGATCGCGATGATGCGCGAGTCCGGCGCACGCGATGCGACGAACAGCGAATAGAGCCCGACATTGGCGCCGATATCGACGAAGGTGAATCCGCCCCGCCTGCGCGCGATCGCGTCCGCCAGGATGCCGCGTTCCATCACGTCGAACATCTGCGGCGTGAACAGCGCGTTCTTCTCGCAGCCATTGCCGAGTGCGTAGAGCCGCAGCCGCATGCCCCACAGTTGCGTGTCGAGCGCGCCGCGTCCGAGCCGCATCGTCACGATGCGGCGGAACAGGATGGCGAGCCGCAGGCCGAGCCAGTTGTTCGGCATCGCGCGCGTGAGCGCGAGCGCGAAGCGGTCGAGCGCGCCCGGCGCGCGGCTGCCATAGGGCGAGGCATCGACCGGGACCGAGTCAGGCATGGACCGGCTCGCCCAATGTCGAGAGACCGCGCAGCGCGCGCACGCGGTCACTGCGCATCACCTCGTCGAGCCGCGCCTGATTGGCGGAGAGGCCCGCGCGGTCGCTCTCCGTGTGCCACAGATGAAACACGTCGGTCTCAAAGCGCCCGTCCTTGCGCTTGACGCCGCTGCGGATCATGCGGATGACGATATCGGAATCCTCCAGGCCCCAGCCGGCGAACAAGGTCTCGAATCCGTCGACGCGGTCGAGATCGGCGCGGAAGAACGCGAAGTTGCCTCCGCGGACTCCCTCCCACTCGTTCGCCAGACGCTTCCTCATTGAACCGAGTGGCATACGCACCAGCGGCATCAGCCGGTTGATGTCGCCGCGTACGCGTTTCATCAGCCAGGCACCGAGGCGCCAGCATTCCGGTTCCAGATTTGCGGCGAGAACGTCTTGCGTCAGCCGTTGCGACAGCAGCACGCGATTTCCACCGACGAAGAACCCAGGCTCCGCGAGCGTGCGATGCGCACCGACAAAATGCAGCGGCGCTACGCAATCGCCGTCGAGAAAGATCACATACTCGCCGGCGCTGGCAACGAGCGCGCGATTGCGGATTTCGGCCAGGCGAAAGCCGCAATCCTGCTGCCAGACATGCTTGAGCGGAATGCCGATCTTCGAGGACCAGTTTCCGATGACGTCGCGCGTTTGCGGACCCGATCCATCGTCCGCCACCACGATCTCGAAATTCCGGTCGGTCTGACGCGCGAGCGAACGCAGCACCGCCGCAAGTGCGTCGGGGCGCTCATAGGTCGAGACCACCACCGAGATCAGCTCATTCACGGCGCTGCCTCGCGAGCCACGCCTTCATGTAGCGGTAGTAGGTGCCCTCGGCATTGGCGACAGCAAGCAGGAAGCCGGCCGCGCCGTCGAGGAAGCCGAGCCGCAGCACATAGACGCGCAGGAACGCGAAGGCGCCATGCGCGATGCCGGTGAAGAACGAGACCGGCTTGCCGGCGGTGACGATCTTCTCCGCCCCGAGTGTCGAATAGCTGTCCATGCGGCGGATCGCGTCTTCGAGACGCGCGACCGGATAGTGCATCAGCGGCGCCTTCAGCCGCGCGACTTTCCCGTCGCAGATCACCCGCTCATGCACCACGTCGTCGGAGAAGCGCGCCTTCTCGCGCCGGAACAGCCGCAACACGTAATCGGGAAACCAGCCCGAATGGCGCATCTCGCGCCCGCAGAACGTGGAGAGACGCGGCATCTCGAAACCGTCGGCCTTGTTCTCGTCGATCGCCGCCTTGATCGCCTGCGCGAGTTCGCCCGTCACGCGTTCGTCGGCATCGATCGACAGCACCCAGTCGCCCTGCGCCAGCGAGAGCGCATAGTTCTTGTGCGGCCCGAAGCCTTTCCAGGTATGGGTCGCGACGCGCGCGCCCTTCTCCTTGGCGATCAGCAGCGTACCGTCGTCGCTGCCGGAATCGACCACGATGCGCTCGTCGCAGAACGCCACGCTGTCGAGGCAAGCCGCGATATTCGCCGCCTCGTTCCTGGTGATGATGATCGCGCTCAGACGCGGCACGTCAGCCTCCGCCGCGTTGTCCGATCAAGTGCGTCCGCCCGAGCGCGCGACCATGCTGGTCGTGCTGTGGCCCGGCACCAGATCGATCAGAATGACTTCGCCGCCGTCCGCCTCGACGATGTCGTGGCCGACCACCTTGTCGCGCGTATAGTCGCCGCCCTTGATCAGCACGGCAGGACGCACCTGCCGGATCAATTCCAGCGGCGTGTCCTCTTCGAACACCACGACCAGGTCGACCGCTTCGAGCGCGGCCAGCACGTCGGCGCGCGACGCAACGTCCTGGATCGGCCGCTCGGGACCTTTCAGGCGCTTCACCGACGCATCGCTGTTGAGCCCGACCACGAGCCTGTCGCAGGCGGCGCGCGCCTCCGCCATCAGCTTGACGTGCCCGCGATGCAAGAGATCGAAGCAGCCATTGGTGAAGCCGATGCGCAGCCGCGCGCGGCGCCATTCGGCGAGGCGGTCCGCGAGCAGCGCGCGGTCGTAGATCACCTTGTCCTCGGAGGCGAGCGTCGAGGCCGGCAGCACCTGGTGGCGCAACTCGTCGACCGACACCGTGGCGGTGCCGCGCTTGCCGACCACGATCGCGCCGGCCGCGTTGGCGACGCGCACCGCGACCTCGAAGTCGGCGCGCGACGCGAGCATCACGGCGAGCGCCGCCACCACGGTGTCGCCCGCACCCGATGCGTCCTTTACCTTCACGGGATAGGCCGGAACGCGGACCGGAGCGCCGCGCGCCGGCACCAGCATCAGCCCGTCGTCGCTGAGCGAGCAGAGGACGGCCTGCGTGGCGAGGTCGGCGTTGAGCTTGCCCGCCGCCGCGACCACGTCGTCGTCGGAGGCAACCGCCATGCGGGTGGTCTCGGCCAGCTCCTTGCGGTTCGGCTTCAGCACCGTCGCGCCGCGATAGACCGAATAGTCGGCGGCCTTCGGATCG